>JAGLSE010000021.1 GCA_023135905.1 Candidatus Omnitrophota bacterium | reverse complement strand
ACATTCAAACCTCGTAAAATAATAAGATTAAAAGAACGAGATTATTCAAGACAAGGATATTATCATGTAACCATTTGCATATATAATCATTTGAAAATTTTCGGAAAAATAGAAAACAATAAAATGGTATTGAATCAACACGGAAATATAGCGTATGATTGCTGGAATGATTTACCAAATTATCATAAAAATATAAAATTAGACGAATTTATTATTATGCCCAATCATATTCATGGAATAATCAACGTCGTTGCAGGGGCCGGGCCTGCCCGGTCCTTTACCAAATACAAAAATTCAAATAATTTATCAATAATAATCGGTTCATATAAATCCAGTGTATCCCGGCAAATTAATAAATTAAATCAGAATAAATTCAGATGGCAAAGATCGTTTCACGACGAAATTATCCGTACCAGCAATCGATCTCTATATAATACCCGCAAATATATCATAAATAATCCTGTAAATTGGGAATTGGACGAAAATAATATTAAAAATTATTCTGTAAAGGGCCAGGCAGGCCAGGCCCCTGCAATGAACCTTTGATAAAATAGAATTGGATAAAATAAATAAAACATAACAATTCAATCAACTGGACTTTTTCCGCTTTATTTTATAATTTTATAATTTAAACACATGGTATTTTCGCCTGTAATAATATATAATTGTAAGACACGAACATTAGTGAGCTTATGACAAATAAATTTAAAAAAAATAATTAACCATGATACAAAAAGATGTAGGATTTGTAATTAGAAGACATAACTTCCGAGAGACCAGCTTAATTGCTACAATTTATACTTCTAGATTCGGTAAAATATCTGGAATATTTAAAGGTTTTTATACTTCAAAAAAAGAATTTTCTTCACATCTGGATATATTTAGTCTTAACGAATTTATTTTTTACCCTAAGAAAAGTGAGATTTGGTTAGTATCACACGCGGATTTAATCTCTGATTATCAATATTTAAGGAATAATATTTCCAAAGCGCGAGCCGCAGGTATCTTATTTAATCTTATAGACAAAACAATGCAGGTATGGGATGAAAACAAATATGTTTTTGATTTAATAAAAAATTGTTTAGATCTAATTGAAGAAGAACGAGAACTAAAAATATTTTATATTTTTCTTATAAAGTTTTTAACTTTTTCCGGATTTCAACCGGAATTTAGCAGATGTATAGGTTGTAATAATAAATTAAGCAGGAACATCGCGTTCAGTGTTTCAAAAGGCGGACTTATCTGTGAAGATTGTTTTAATAACGCGCGTGATGCCAAAATAATTAGCAAACAGACATCCCGCGTTCTTAGTTATATCCAAGAGACAGATTTTTCTTTAGTTTCCAGAGTAAAACCGACCCCCGAATGTGAAAAACAAATTTTTTATATTTTAAAAGAGTTTTTAGCATATCATTTTGAGTTTAATGAATTAGCGGATCCTAAAATATTTAGGCATATTATGATGTCGTTTAATAAAACGGATAAAGTTGGGTATAGTTAGGGAAAAGGTTAAGAAAGTTCACGGGTTACGAGTTGACGAGTTGCGGGTTAAAAAGAAAAATAAATAAAGGAGATTCACCACGAAGAGGGGAAAGTATCGACGTAGCGGAGTAACGACGTATAGACGTGAAGAAGTTAAAATTAAGGAAAAAGGAAAAATTAAAAAATAGAAAAATAATATAGCGTAGGGTCGCCGTCTGCCAAGTTGTCAAGACCTTTGGCTTGCCTGCGCCCGCAACAAATACAGTTGTTAGATATTGGTAAAATAAAAGAAAAATAGTGAAAGGATATTCCAATTAGAAATGATAATATTGAATCAGATGAATCGAAGAATGTTTTTGGAAGTATCCTAAAAAAGACAAATTAACGTGAAGATATATAATTTTTGTTTTTTATTTCCATTTTTTCCTTTTTCCTTTAACCTTTTTCCTTGGATTTTATAAGAGATTGGAATATGAATTTCGGGGAATTTTGATATAATAGCAGCTATCAGAGGATATCAATATCTATTTAAAAGAGGAGTTGTAAAATGATTTATGAAGACAGAGATGTTATTTCAATAGAAAAGAAAGCTAAAAAAACCGCGGGAAAAGCTTTTTTCCCAGAAGATATAGATTCAACAATCTTGTTGTTTATGCCCTATGAATATCCTAAAAACAGAACTCACGTGGAATTGACAAGTGATGAATTTACCTGTTTATGCCCTTTTTCCGGGCTTCCTGATTTTGCTTTTTTAACTATAAAATACATTCCCCGCAGAAAACTTATTGAAATGAAATCATTAAAACACTATATCTATTCATTTCGAAATGTAAAAATTTATAACGAACATGTTGTAAATAAAATTCTCCTGGATTTAAAAAAAATTTTAAATCCTTACGAACTTTCAGTGGAAGGAGAATTTACAGTAAGAGGCGGAATGAAAAATAGAGTTTTTACAGAATATAAAGCCCGGAAATAAGTATACAACGGTAAATTTAATATTATTAATAATTATCGTTAATCTTGTATGGATAACAAACAAATTGCTAATATCTTTAGAAAGATAGCTGAAATATTAGAGTTACAAGGCGCTATTATTTTTCGTATTCGGGCATATGAACGCGCGGCTGATACAATAGAAAGATTGGGTGCGGAACTTAAAGTCATGGCAGAACAAGATACATTAACAACTCTTTCCGGTATTGGTAAAGATTTATCTGATAAGATAAAAGAAATAGTTGAGACCGGTTCTTTGAAATATTATGGAGATTTAAAAAAAGAGGTACCTGAAGGCTTATTACAAATGCTCAAGATTTCAGGGTTAGGCCCTAAAACAGTAAAACTTATTAATGATAATCTTAAAATAAATACAATAGAAGGATTAGAAAAAGCTGCCAGAGAAGGAGAACTGAGAAAAATAGAAGGTATTAGAGAAAAAACTGAGGAAAATATTTTAAGAGGAATTGATTTGTTTAAAAAAAGAGAAGAAAGAACATTGTTTTATAAAGCTTCTGATATATCTGATAAATTTATCGAACAACTAAAAAAGATGAAAGAGATAGATAAAATTGAATCAGCAGGTTCTCTTCGCAGAAAAAAATGGACGGTAAAAGATATTGATATTTTGGTTACTTCAAAACAACCGGAAAAAGTAATAGACACATTTGTTAAATTATCTTTAGTGTCGGAAGTTTTAGCTAAAGGGTCGACTAAATCTTCAGTCATAGCAAAAGACAGTAACCTGCAGGTAGATTTAAGAGTTTTAGAAGCCAGTAAGTTCGGTTCAGCCTTGATGCATTTTACAGGGTCAAAAGCGTTTAATGTGAAACTTCGTCAATTAGCTATAAAGAAAGGGTATAAAGTAAGCGAATATGGATTATTTTCGGTTTCTCCGGATAAAAAAGAAGAACTGATAGCTGGTCAGACTGAAGATGAAATTTTTTCTAGAATGGAATTGGTTTATATACCTCCAGAATTAAGGGAGGATAGAGGAGAAATCGAGGCAGCTCAATCTAATAAATTACCCGAGTTAATTAATATTCAAGACATAAGAGGAGACCTGCATGTACATTCAACATATAGCGACGGTAAAGATACAATTGAAATAATCGCCCAAGAGGCTAAACGATTGGGTTATAGATATATTGGCATATCTGACCATTCTCAGAGTTTAAGGGTAGCTAACGGAATGTCTATAGAAAATATTTTTAAAAAAATTGAAGAAATAAAGAAATTAAATAAAAGTATAAAAGGTATAGAAATTTTGTGCGGAACAGAAGTTGATATATTACCTGATGGGACTATTGATTATCCAGATAGTGTTTTGAAAGAACTGGATTTCTGTATAGCTGCTGTTCATAGCGGGTTTAAACAAACCAAAGAAAAATTGACTAAAAGAATAGTTTCAGCCTGCAAAAATAAATATATAAATATAATCGCTCATCCGACAGGAGTTCTTTGGGGGGTAAGGGAAGAATGCGAAATAGATTTTGATGAAGTTTTAAAAGCTGCTTTAGAGAATGATACAGCTTTAGAGATAAATTGTCATCCGATGCGGGGAGATTTAAATAGTCTTAATATTCTTAAAGCCAGACGAGCAGGAGTAAAGATTGCTATAGGTTCGGATGCTCATATTATTTCAGAACTGAAATTTATGGATTTAGGAGTTAATTTATCTCGGCGGGGGTGGCTTGAAAAAAATGATATTATTAATTGTATGGAGGTCTCAAAATTAGAAAAATGGTTACAAAAGAAACAATAAAAAACTTTAATTATTTCAAAAAATATTTTTCACCGGGATTAAGAAAATTTGCATGTTGTGTTTTAACTGCAGTATCATTTTTAGCGTTAACGTCTTGTTCAAATCCTTTATACAAAAAGAAATTTATAATATTAGGAACATACTTGGAAATAACCTGTGCAGATAAAGAAGCCGCCAATATAGTTTACCAAGAAGTTAAAAGGTTAGATAAGATTTTTAGTTCTTATGATTTGGAATCAGAACTGACCCTTCTTACTAGCACCTATAATGAACCATTTAAATGTTCTGATGAACTTATAGAAATCTTGAGATTATCTAAGGATATGTATAAATTTACAAACGGAGCGTTTGATGTGAGCTGTGGAGTTATTTTTAAGTTTTGGAAAACTTTAATAACTCAAGGAGAAGTAAAAGAACTTCCGACTCAAGAAAAAATAAAAGAATTAAGAGAGAAGTGCGGAATTGAAAATATAGTTATTAACGAAACCGAAAAAACTGTTGTTTTAAAAAAGAAAGGATTAAAAATAGATTTAGGTGGTATAGCTAAAGGTTATATAGTCGATAAAGCTTGTCAGAAACTAAAAGAGAAAGGGATATATAACGCTCTTATAAATGCCGGTGGAGACCTTTATGCTTTAGGTACTAATAACGGAGACCCTTGGAAAATAGGGATTCAAGACCCTGATATTTTAGGCGGGATAATTGAAACTCAAATATTAATAGATGAAGGTATAGCTACTTCTGGCGATTATGAACAATTTTTTGAGTTTGAAGGTAAACGTTATTCACATTTAATTGATCCCAGGACAGGATACCCGGCAGAAAATGAAATAGTAAGTGTGAGTGTAATTACCAAAAATTGTACAACAGCAGATAGTTTTGCTACAGCTTTTTCTGTTATGGGGGTAGAGGGTATAAAAGCCTTTTTGACTAAAAATGTTTCAACCATGAGAATTTTTGTCGTTACAAAAGATGAGAATGGTCTAAGTGTAGATTTATTTCAATAAGTTAGAAGGTTTAAATCAGACAAAACTGTTTGAACCTGTTTTGTCTGGTTGTGAAGTAAAGTTGTAGAAAAAAATATGAGAAATTAAGATTCACCACGAAGCCACGAAGAACACGAAGTTTAAGAGGTATAAAAATCTGTAATACTGCTACGAGCAAGATTTGAATGGTCGATGGTTTATAGTCGATAGACTATGGCTAAAAGAAAAAATTAAAATATTATGACTCGTAAAGAAGGGTTTTAAAATCTTAAATACGGCTACGAGTGAACTCGTTGCAATATTAATGAGTTCAACACTTTCTGTCTAAAATTAATTTTATCCAGGCAGTGTCAAACTCATAAATATTGGTGCTAAGCACCTTTCGTATTTCAGATTTTTTGACTGAAGAGACTAATGATAAAAGGGTCGATAGTCTATGGTCGATGGACTATGGATAGAAGAAAAAATGTATTGCGTCGTGTGTATTGCGTGAAGAAGAAGAAAATGAAGAAGGAAAATTGATAGTCATGGTTGTGAGGGTTAGTGTAACGAGGCCCGTGTCGGTTAGGGTCATGGTTACGGTTCGAAAAAGGAAAAATAGAGAGTTGTCTTCTTTTATCTTATTAACTTACAGATTTTTATATAGATATAAAATATAGAATTAAAAAGAAATAAAAAGGAGAGAAGGATAAAAAGTTAAATATTTTGCGATTTGATAATTAGAAAATTAAATAGGCCATTTGCTATAGACTATTAAAATAATTGATTAATAGATTTTGATTTATTTTTTTTAATGTCCATAGATTATTGACCATAGACCATCAATTAATTAGGTAATTAATTGATCTGTTTATTGAATGAGGTAGTAACGATTCTATATATTAGTTTAGAATAGAAGTATATTGATCCAATTGGATTCAATAGTTTTTATAAAAGATGTGAGCAAATTTATAAAATGTTGTATTCTCTGAAAAATGGTTTAAATAAATAGAAGCTATATTAGAATTTTTTGTATTTTGTTTTTTGGTTCTTTTTTGTCTATAGTCCATAGACTATTGACCATAGACTAACAATTAATGAGTTAATTGTTGATTTGTTCTTTTTAAGCAGTTAAAAATATTTGTTTTCATGTTAGCTGAAAGCTAGCACTTATTTTTTAAATGCAGGTTATAAAATTAAGACTTGTTTTTAATTTTTAAGCTGTTTTTAAAAAAGAAGCGGTTGAAACGTTTTTAAAATGTGAAAACGAATATTTCAGTCCCTTCGTGAAAACTAAGAGTCGCCTTCGTGTCCTTAGTGGTGAATGTTTTTTTTGCTTTTTTTTTCGTTTAGATATAATATATAAATTAACTATGAAGATTAGGATTAAAGATATTTTAAACAAAAAGACAAAAGAACAAATAACTATGCTTACCTGCTATGATTATTCGTTTGCCAAAATTTTAGATGAATCTGGTATAGATATAATTCTGGTAGGAGATTCTTTAGCTAATGTTGTTTTAGGTATGGATGAGACAAGAAACTTGAGTGTAACCGAGATGTTAAATCATACTAAAGCTGTAGCCTTAGGAGTGGAAAAGGCTTTATTAGTTGCGGATATGCCTTATAACTCGTACCAAAAGAATCCCGATAAATGTGTGGATTACGCCAAACAATTTATCGAATTAGGAGCAGACGCAGTTAAAGTAGAGTGGTTTGCGGCACAAACAAACAAATCTTCTCAAAAAAAAGATTGTTTTTATGTGGTCAAGAAACTTTTAAAAAATAAAATTCCGGTTATGGGACACATCGGTTTAACTCCTCAGACTGCCCATCTTTTAGGGGGTTATAAGGTGCAAGGTAAAAACGAAGATTCTGCACGAAATTTATTAAACCAGTCAAAAACCTTGGAGAAATTAGGAGTATTTAGTATTGTTTTGGAATGTATACCTTATCAGCTATCGAATATAATAACCAAACAATTAAAAATTCCGACTATTGGTATTGGCGCGGGTAACTATTGTGACGGACAAGTATTAGTGCTTTACGACCTTTTGGGTCTTTACAATAAAAAACGGCCTAAATTTGTAAAAGTTTACCGTGATTTTTTTTGTGAAACCCGAAAAGCTGCCGGAGAATTTGTAAAGGATGTTAAAACAAAAAAATTTCCTTCAAAAGAAGAGAGTTTTTCCTTAACGCCTGAACAAAATAATTTTTTAAAAGACCTTGATAATTTAGGTTAATATATGTTATATTATTAATAACTGTAAACGTTTACAAAATATAAGCTATGCTTATTGATTTAGGGTAAAAAAAGAGTAGAATGAAGATGTAAAGAGGTTGAAATTTTGATAATTGATTAAGCAGTTCTTTGAATAATTAAGTGTAAAAGTGAATTTAAACGTTTACAAAAAAAAGTCGCGAAACAGTTGCTAGGGATAATAAATTATGATATACTTAATCATAAACCTGTAATTGTTGTTGGGAGGCGACAAAGACAGGTTTTTTTTATTTTATGACCTGTTTGAGGCCGAAATTGATTAAATTTAGGTGAATTTATATAGAATAAATAGAATATATTTTCAGAAATAGGGTTATTAACAACAAAAATTTTTCGTTAGGGTAGTTAACAGTTGAAGAATATATGAAATAATTTGGATGTAAACTAACATCCGATAAAGGCATACTCACGGTGACGTGAGGACGCAAAGCCACGGGTCCTTTAAATAAGACAAGAAGATTGTCAAATATAAAGGTTAAGGATTGCCGGGTTACCGAGATATTAGGTAATCCGGTTTTTTTATTAAGCGGCATGAAAAAAGGAAAATATATGAGTTTTAAGAGTAAAACTATTTTAAGTTTATTTTTTCTATCATTCCTGTGTTTTTTTATACCTAATCAAGTATTCGCTGATTTTAATTTAACCGTAACCCCCAGAGAAGGTGGAGGTAATCTTAATTTTGGGAAAACCACCGTATCAAGCCCGCCTAGCAGAGAAGTAGAAATTAGAATAACGGCTACCGGCGGTAATCAATATCAATTATATCAGAGGGTAATTCAGCCTTTAACCAGCAGTAAAGGCGAGACTTTAAACCCCGAGGTAATAACTTCCTTTACATATCGCGGTTCAAATAATAGCGGCACCCTTTATCAGGAACAGGAACTCCCTTTAAGTTATGCGGATCAACTTCTTTATACTTCAAGCCCTAACGGGGACAGTGATTCTTTTCAGATGATTTTTACTGTGAATAGAGATGCCTTAGAGGCGTCAGGTAGTTTTTTTGGTAAAATCCTTTATACCTTACAGCCTTTAGGCGGGGGAAGCCAGGTTACCATTTATCTCAATGTCTATGTGGATGCTTCTGGGGATTTAAAAGTAGAATTTGATACTTCTTATAGTCAAAACCATTTAAAATTAACTACCGAAAACGAAAAGGAACATGAGGGGTATATATCATTATCGTTTATTAATAATCCCGGAGAAAAAATAAAGATTTATCAGAAAATTGTTGATTTACCAAAAGATGATTTAAATAGGGAAATAGACGAAGGAGTCATTGATTTCTATTTGTCGGGTGATACAAAAGGAGAATTATATTGTAAGAATCCTCAAGCATTAGAGATTGACAAAGTATTGATTTACTCTTCCAATCAATCCGAAGATAATTTTTTTATTAATTTTATTTTCAATAAAGATAACATAAATACTCAGTCTGCCGGGATATACCGTGGACAGATTAATTATTTAATTGAAGGAACAGAAGTTCCGAAGAAATTTAGTTTAGAGTTTGAAATAGAAGTTATTCCTGTCTTTGAACTTGAAGTTGAAACTCCTCCAGGAGGTATGACTTTTCCGAATTTATCTCCTGGAGATTTGCCAACAGTTAAAGAAATTATATTAAAGGTAAATACCAATATGAAAAAACCTTATATTGTAAATCAGACCTTAAGTTCTGCTGTTGTTAGTGAAGAAGGGAAACAGATTTCTTCTGATTTATTTACGATGAAGGCTGTTTTGTTTGAAGAGTATCCTGGTAATTTGAAAATTACAAATTTTAGGCCTGTTCCGGTGGGAGATATCGCTTTATTTTTTTCAGATGACCGGGGCAGCCAGGCGAAATTTAAAGTAACGTATAAATTGCAAGCGGATTATAGTATTTTGCCGGGAAAATATTCGGCAATGGTTACTTACTCATTGGAACAGAGATGAATAAAAGGAGGTGAGAAAGGGAAAATTTTTATTTAATAAATTATCATGTAATATAATATTAACATATATAAAAATGGGAGGTGGTTTATGAAAGTGAAAAATATGGTTTTGACATTGGTACTAGGTATAGCCTTGATATTTGGAGTAACTGCTTTAGTTAATGCAAATGAGGTTAATGTTGTGTTTCAGGCTGAGATGCCTAGCGCAACCGCAATAGAGGTTACAGTGTTCCCAATAGAATTTACAGATGACGATATTGACTTTAATGATAATTGGCTTGAAGGTGAAGAAGGTGCTGCTATTAATGTTGATTTTGAAACAGATTTGACTATGAATAGTGAGACAGGTGTCTATGCGAGTGGACATTATTATGCTATTGAAATTGGTGGAAACGGTGGAGGATGGGGTGGACCCATTCAGGTCGATTATATCGCGGGAACAAATGATTTAGCATTGCATGCAACAGCTACAGTTAGTATGATGACTTGGGTGGCAGATGATCCTAACACACCAGATGTTGAACCAGCTGAAGAAGCGGTGCTTGAAACAGCGCGTTTGGATCGGGTTAGTGATATAAGTGAAGCAGATTTAGAAGGCCATTGGGCTAGAATATATGTAGGTTTAGCAAGTGGAGAGGAACCTGCGGATATGGAGGTTACGCCTTTTACAAATGCAACTCTTCCGGGTGTATATTCGGGAACTTTGCAGCTTACATATACGGTAGCAGGGTAAATTAAAAATAGGAAACATGGCGACCTATATGGTCGCCATGTTTTAAATTAGGAATGTTTAAACCGATGAAGAAAAAAAAATTAATATTATATTTTTTTTATGTTTTTAGTTTTAGCGGTATTTTTCCGGTTCAGGCGCAATTAACATTAGATAAAGGTAAAATAAGTAAAGAAGTCGTTCCAGGTGAGAGTGTAAGTGGAGTCATTACAGTTATTAATAGCTCTAATGTCAATTATCGCCTAAAAGCTTATTTTCAGGATTTTGAATATATACCACCATTTGATGGTACAAAGAAATTTTTACCTATAGGCTCAAGTAAATACTCCTGCGGAGAATGGGTTGTTTTTTCTCCTCAGGATTTAGTTGTTCCTCCCAAAACTAAAAAAGTTATTAACTATACCGTTAGTACTCCTCGGGATATTTCCGGAGGATATAATGGTGTTTTGTTTATGGAGACGATACCGGATGACGCGACAGGACAGTTTTTGAAGATTGTTACCCGTACCGGCTGTTTATTCTTTATTGAAACGGTTGGCAGTGATAAAAAGGGTAAAATTGATAATATTGTTGCCGAAGGAAATAAAATTAATTTTAATTTAATAAATACCGGAAATATAATTTTAATGCCCGAAGCTACATTTTATATAATGAGTGAAGAGGGCATGGTTGTTGATAGAGGTAAAATTAAAAAGTGTTATCTTCCTCCGGAAGGAAAATTTCCTTTTGTTATACAACTTAAAGATGATTTATTCGGTAAATATTCTATGATTTTAACTTATGATTTGATGGATAATGATTTATTAGT
This sequence comes from Candidatus Omnitrophota bacterium, assembly GCA_023135905.1. Taxonomy (GTDB): domain Bacteria; phylum Omnitrophota; class Gorgyraeia; order Duberdicusellales; family 4484-171; genus JAGLSE01. The sequence continues at coordinate 6,079 of JAGLSE010000021.1, read as the reverse complement.
TAAAGAAATTGATTTTTCGAAACAAAGTTCCGGGCAAATCAATATTTTAGATGTAAGAGATTAAATTTAATATTTGATTTCAATAAGCAGATTAGTTTAACATAAATGAAATGGATGGTTTTAAAAGTTTATTGATATTATCATCAGGTAGTGGATGTTTTCAATGCAAAAAAAGATCTTTGTTGTTTTGTTATGTTTTTTGATTTGGTTCTTGCCTATAACTTCTTATTCTCAATCTGCTTCTTATAAATATATTATGGAATTAGGAAAAAGGTCTCTTTCCCAAACCTTTTATGATGAAGCTATACATTATTTTAATATTGCTTTACAGGTTGAGCCTAATTTAGAAGAACCCCTCTTTTATATTGATTTTGCTAAAAGATTAAAAGAAGGCAGGATTGAACAAGCTTTTCCTATAATAGTGGAAGAAACATCAGGAAAAATTTATAAGCCCGAAAAGAAAGTGGAGAACGCTAAATCAAATGAATCTTTAATTAGTGATACCCTTGATCTTTTTGAATCGAGATCAAAAGATTCTTTTAGTAAAAATGATGAATTTCTCCGAAAATTAAAAGTTCATGAAGCTTTAGGTTTAATTGAGTCTAAAGGTCTAGAGATAAAAGATGAAACCACTAAAAAATATTTACCGGTAAAAGTTGAAGTTACAAAAGATACCGCAAGGAAAACGGCTCAAACTGATTATAAAAAAAGTGATGAAAGAAAAATTAGTGAACACAAAGAGCCTGTTGATGAATCAAAGATTGATAAACTCCAGGTTGTCTCGGAAAAAGGGGCAAAGGTAACAGATACAAAGGGAACGTATATGCAAATAGGAAAGCTTATTTTAACCGATGATTTATGGGATAGACAGCCTATACAAATTGATGCTGAAATAAAGAATACTATCATTATTCAAGGAAGAAATATTAAGAGATTTTTAATTATAGATCCAAACATTATTTCAGGAGAAAAAAAGGATAGAAATTCGGTTGTTATGACTATGAATGTTAGGTTAGGCTCGAGTGTTATCCATCTTTGGGATGATAAAGGGAGATGGACTTTAAATTTTGAGGTATCTTTTCCTGAGTCTTCTGTGATAAAACGCCCCAAAATTTTTACAGAAGAGAATGCTCCATTTAAAATTTTATATAATACCAATTGGCAATCATTTTATGCCGGTGAAGACAAGGATGATATAGAAAGAACAAGTTTATCTTTCCACCAATGGTTAGGATTATTAGGAGATACTCCTTACGGTACATTTGATGCTTCCGCGGGATTTACCAGATTTACAGATAAAAAAATAGTTGCCACGACTTATACTATAGGATTAACCGATGCGGATATCGGCCCGTTTAAAAATTGTAATATAAGGGGGTATGATTTTTATAAACAGTATTCGGCGTTAACTCTTCCCGGAACCGGTTTAAGAGGGGCATTTATTCAAGGCAGAGTTTTAGAGGATAAGTTAGGTTATGATTTTGTCTGGGGTAAGGAACGTCCGGTGAGAGATAGGCTGGCTACTGGAGAAATTGAACTAAAAGAATCGATTATAGAAGGGGCAAAGGTAAAACTTTTCCCTTCTAATAAAGATAATATTACTTTTAATTATGTTAAAGGGTATGGTTCTGCTCGGCAAGATTATCTTGCAGAGAAAGTGTATTCAGTTCAAGCTCAGCGTTATCTTGGTGAGAATAAGATTTCATCTGAGTTTGCTTATGATGAAGACAATATGGCAATGAAAGTTTTTTCTACCTGGAAGACGGAAAATTCAAAAATAAGGCTTAATTTTAGAAATATAGAAGAAGATTTCTCTACTATTCAAAGCCGACCGTCAGGAAGAGGAGAAATAGGCGCAATATTAGGTTTAGATTATAAGTTATCGGATATCAGGATAAAATCAGACATAGATATTTACCGTGACCGGGTTATTTTTAATGCTGGTAATCCCAGGGGGCTAAATTTTGACTTTAAAGCCTCGATATTTATTCCTTTAATTTCAAAATCATCCTGGAGGACAAATTTTTATTATGAAAATTCGCCTCAACTTGTTTCACCTCGTAAGAGCTTAAGGGTTAATAATAATTATTCTAAGTCTTTTAAATTATTTAATGATAGGAGTTTTAATTGGTTTTTAGGTAATACCTACCAGCGGAACAGAATTCTTTTGTCTCCATCAGCTGATTATGACCGTTATGGCATTAAAGGGGGTACAAGTTTTGCCATTTTTGAGAATTTATATTATTATTTAAATTATGAATATTCTTCTCTTGAAAATATTTCTACTGGCGATGAATCTTTTCCCAGGGTCCTTAATACAGGAATTAATTATAGTAAACGGATTACGAAAACTTTAAGTTCAAATTTTGGAATTAGTTATAGAGATGAAGAAGGTATCGGCGGAGTAAACAGCTTTCTTGCTGGTGAAGATAGCGTGAGTTTTAATATAGGGTTAAATTATAGGCCTATGCCTGAGGTTGAGGCTTATATCAACAGTCATATTAGAGACATCTCTCCTGAAAGAGCTGACTCGAGTTCAGCGGATTCTTTTAATATAAGATTTGGAGTTAGGACTTCGTTCGAGTTTCCTCTATTTGCCTGGAATCCTAAAGGAGAAATTTCAGGCATTGTATTCAATGATTTAAACGGTAATGCTGAAAAAGACGGCAATGAAAAAGGAGTTTCTGATATAAAGATTAAAGTTGGGAAAACCGAAATTATAACAGATGAATTTGGCAGGTATAAGGTTGACCTAAGAGCAAGAAAAGTTGTAGTCGCGATAGATACTGAAAGTGTACCTGAAGGGTTTATTTTTTCTACTTCTACCAGCAAAACCGTAGAAATTTTCCATAAAGGGTCGTATACCGTTAATTTTGGCATCACTAGCCAATCGGGGATTTATGGAGTGGTTTACTATGATAAAAATTCTAATGGTAAGCCTGATGAAGAAGATATTTTAATTAATAAAGTAAAGATTATTCTTGACAATAAAGATAGTACTTATACTGATACAGGAGGAAGCTATTTTTTTAGAAATATTTCTCCCGGGAAACATCTTATAAAAATCGACATTACATCTTTACCTTTAGAATATATTCCGATGATTAAAGTTGTTAATCAGGTAGAGTTATCAGAAGGAAGCACGTCAATTTTTCATATTCCCTTAAAGAAAAATCCTTGAGATTGATTTAGAACAGAATTGATATTAGAAATTTTATCTTCAGGGGATTGTGGAGGAATGCGAAATTCTTTGATTATAGTATTTAGATCGGTGTAATCATTTTTTAATCATCGTAATCAGGAGCTGGTGCTATTATGCAACAGCGACATTTATTTAGCCAAAGCAGTTTGAATAATTACTAGAGTTCCGTTTCTAACAGTTTCTTCGGTGGTTATAATCGTGTCAGGTGTAGAAGTATTTATACCTTCAGAGTCAGAATTTACCTTAATATGGTTTGGCATTCTCACACTAAAAGTCACAGAAACTGTATTAGCTTGGACACAAAGAGGCAAACAACAGATTAAGATTAATAACATAAAAACTTTTTTTTTCATAACAGCCTCCTTTTTAATAAAACTTAAAAATAAAAAAACCCTTCAGGCACAAACATTCCTAAAGGGTTCATTCAAAAAAAAATCCTAAGACAATTATCTTAGGACATTTTACTTTCGCTTTCCGGCGACCCCTCTATCCTTATTTTTAGGACAGGTAGTTTTGCGTCCTTCGATTACTCGAAGTTTGCCATTTACAGATAAACTTAAATTTTCAACGAGCTAATTAAAAAATAACATATTGTATTTCAAAAAACAAGGGGTACGGTTGAGAAATTCAAGATTCGTTGATTAATTTACTATTAAAATCATTTAAAAAAGATTGTTTTAATCTGCGTCTCATTGATCCTGAGCGAGTAAAACGAGTCGAAGGATCCTGGGTTTAATTCCCCGTTTACCGCAGAAAAGTTATTTAAGGGAAACCTTCGATACCATGGCTTGCTGTGGGTTAGTTGATTCATTGGAATCAGGTGCTGATAATATTATGAAACAGCGCCATAAATTGTTGTTTTTTCGAAAATTTTTATAAATAAACACAAAATATGGGAAAGTTTTCTAATTTTTAATTGACGTGAAGGGTTTGATTTGATAAGATTAACATCTAAAAAAGACATCTGGTTTCTTATTTAAATGTATCAAGGATGTAAATGGATTTATTAGTAAATTTTGGCAATAAAAGTTCTTAAATAAAGAGAATATCAAATTAATATGTGTAATCTGATTTTAATCGGTGTAATCATGAATAATCGACATAAAGATTATTCAAGGAGAATTTATGATTGAAAGATATACACCCCCTGAAATAGGTAAAGTTTGGGAAGAGGACGAGAAATTTCAACGGTTTTTAAAGATTGAAGAATTGTTATGTGAAGCTTTGGAAAAGGATAAAAAAATACCTAAAGGTGTTAGTAAATCCTTTGATAATGTGAAAATTTCGGTTTCAAAAATTAAGAAAATAGAAGAAAAAACACATCATGATATTATAGCTTTTTTAAGTCATATTTCTCCTCAACTTGGAGATAACGCTCAATATCTGCATAAAGGGATGACTTCTTCAGACCTTTTGGATACAACTTTAGCCTGGCAAATTAAAGATGTTACCAAAATTATTTTAAAGGATTTGGATGCGGTTATTTCTGAAGTTAAAAAGAAAGCTTTAAAACATAAAGATACTTTTTGTATGGCAAGGACACACGGTGTTCATGCCGAAATATATAGTTTTGGCTTAAAATTTCTTTACTTATATAATGATCTTATTGAAGAAAGAAAATTGTTAGCTGACAGTTTAAGTTATACAGCTTGCGGTAAAATTTCCGGTGCAGTAGGGACTTTTGTGTACTTTGACCCAAAAATAGAAGAGTATATTTGTAAAAAAATTGGTATAAATAATGCTAAAATATCAACTCAAGTTGTTTCTCGGGAAAGGTTTGCTTATTATCTTTCAATTATTTCGTTAATTGGTTCAACTTTGGAAAGATTTGCTACAGAGATTAGACATCTTCATAGAATTGAGGTTGATGAGGCTAAAGAGCCGTTTTATAAGGACCAAAAGGGGTCAAGTGCTATGCCTCATAAACAAAATCCTATTGTCTGTGAAAGAATCTGCGGGTTAGCAAGAGTTTTAAGAGCTAATATGATTGTCGCTTCAGAAAATATAAATCTTTGGCATGAACGAGATATATCAAATTCAGCTTCTGAACGCATAATATTACCTGATTCCACAATTGGTTTAGATTATATGCTTATAAAATTTAAAGAAGTTATTAAAAATTTAAAAGTTAACCCTAAAAATATGTTAAAAAACATAGAATTGAATAGAGGGATAGTTTATTCTCAAAAAATGTTAATTATGATTATGGAAAAAGGTTTATCCAGAATGGAAGCTTATGATATTGTTCAGAGAATAGCTTTAAAAGTAATAAATAATGATTCAACTTTTAAAGAAGAATCTTTAAAAGATTTAGAACTCCAGAAGTATTTAAACATTAATGAGATAGATGGAATATTTGATCCATATTCTTACCTTGCGAATGTAGATAAAATTTATAAAAGGTTTAATTTACTCTGATTCGCTTAATAATTAAATATTAATATAGTAAAACCACCTAATAAAATGATTTGGCGAATAGACGTATTTAATAAAAAGAAAGAATCTTGTGAAAAGATTGCTCATGAGATAAAAGATTTGGGTATAAGTAAAGAGTTTCAGGTTTACGCCAAAAGTATTTATTTTATTGATACAGAGCTACAAGAAGAACAGCTTAAGACAATAGCTGATAAACTGCTTATTGACTCTGTAATAGAAGAATATTCTTTAGCTAAAGGAATATTTGAGCAAGAACCTCCTTCTAATAATATATTAATTACTTATAATCCCGGTGTATGTGATTCTATAGCTATTTCTTTAGAAAAAGCTATAGAAGATTTAGAGTTAAAGGTTAATAGTGCGAGAACAGGTAAATTTTATGAGTTCCAAGGCTTAGATAAAGAAGATATAAATTATCTTGCTCCAAAATTATTATACAAT
>JAGLSE010000020.1 GCA_023135905.1 Candidatus Omnitrophota bacterium | reverse complement strand
CTTTAGTAGAACATATCCTAGATTATGCGAAAGTAAAAGACTTGGATACACTTGATGAGTTTGCCGGTCAGGATTATAGATTTAAATTAATCGTTTTAGATATTCTTAATTCCGGAGGAAAAGAGTTAGAAGAAATTTCCGATAAAGGATGTTTATCCTTAAATTTGGAAGAGATGCAAATAATTCAGAATTATTTTAAAAAGGCGAATAGAAACCCTACCGATTGTGAGTTAGAAACTATAGCTACCCTTTGGTCGGAACACTGTGCACATAAGACTTTTAAAGGTATTATTGAATATGAAGAACGAGATGAACAAAATAATTTAATTAAGAAAGAGGTAATAGATAATCTTTTAAAAGTAACAGTAGCTAAAGCGACTAAAGATATAAATTCACCGGAATGTGTATCGGTATTTGATGATAATTCCGGAGTTGTTAAGTTTGATGATAAAAATAATATTTGTTGTAAAGTAGAAACCCATAATCATCCTTCAAGTCTTGAACCTTATGGGGGAGCTTCAACCGGAATAGGCGGAGTAATAAGAGATATTCTTGGTACCGGATGTGCGGCAAAACCTTTTGCATCATTAGATGTGTTTTGTTTTGCTCCTTGGAAAATGGATTATAAAGACGTACCAAAAGGATTGCTTCACCCAAAAAGAACCATAAAGGGTGTTATTAAAGGGGTTCGAGATTATGGTAATAAGATGGGTATTCCTACGGTTGCCGGAGCTGTTATTTTTGACAAGAGATATTTGGGTAATCCTTTAGTCTATTGCGGAACTTTAGGAATTCTTCCTAAAGGAAAATCTTTTAAAGAATCGAGACCCGGTGATTTGGTAATTTTGTGCGGGGCAAGGACTGGCAGAGATGGCATTCACGGGGCAACTTTTTCTTCTAAAGAGTTAGACGAACAGACTGTAGGTCTAACCAGCGCTGTTCAGGTAGGTAACCCTATAGAAGAGAAAAAACTTACCGAAGCAATTATAAGAGCTAGAGATAAAGATTTGTTTGAATCAATAACCGATTGTGGAGCCGGAGGCATTTCTAGTGCTATTACCGAGTTAGCTCAAGAACACGGGGTTGAAGTTTATTTAGATAAAATCCCTTTAAAATATAGAGGTTTAAATTATACAGAAATTTGGATATCCGAGTCTCAAGAGAGAATGGTCTTCTTTACTCAGGAAGATAAATTAGAGGCTTTAAATGAAATTTTTGACGAAGAAGATGTGGAGTTAACCGTAGTAGGTAAAGTAACTGATACCAACAAGTTAGTCCTTTATTATGAGGATAACAAAGTTTGTGATATTGATATGGACCTTATTTTTGAATTACCTAAACTAAAGAAAAATGCAGTTTGGATAAATAAAAAAGAGGAAGATTTTAAATTAGAAAAAATAAATAATTATAATGAAGATTTAAAAAATATTTTGGCCCGTCCAAATGTCGCGCCTAAAGATTGGGTAATAAGAGAATACGACCATGAAGTTCAAGCCGGTTCAGTAGTTAAAACTATTTCAGGGATTGATAAGTTTAGTGTGTCTGATGCCGCGGTGGTAAGGCCTGATTTGGAAAGTAATAAGAGTGTAGCCATCGGAGTTGGAATAAATCCTTTTTATTCTGATATTGATTGTTATTGGATGGCAGCTTTAGCTATGGATGAGGCTTTAAGAAATGTTGTTTGTGTGGGCGCGAAATTAAACAAAACTTTTATTCTTGATAATTTTTGTTGGGGGTCTCCTCGAGATAAGAAAGTATTAGGTGATTTAGTGAGAGCTTCCAAAGCTTGTTACGATTTTGCTACATATTTCGGAGTACCTTTTATTTCAGGTAAGGATAGCCTTTATAATGAATATGTAGTTGATGATAAACATATTTCTATACCGGGAACTTTGCTTATTTCTGCAGTATCAGTACTTTCCGACTGGCAGGGTGCAGTTACCGGTAACTTTAAAAAACAGGATAATCTTATATATATGGTAGGTTTTACAAAACCGGAATTAGGGTGTTCTGAATATTTTAGGGCTAAAGGCGAAACAAAAGGTTTAGTTCCTAAGGTAGATAAAACAACGGCAAAAGATATTTTTATAAATTTAAGTAGTTCAATTGAAAAAAAATTGGTAGAGTCTTGTCATGATTTATCGGAAGGCGGTCTAGCCGTAGCTGTTTCAGAAATGTGTATTGGCGGTAATTTAGGAGCAGCAATATTTTTAGATGAGGTTCCTAAAACCGAAGGTATTTGGAATTATGAGATTTTGTTTTCAGAATCGCCTACCCGTTTTATAGTAGAGGTAGAGAAAAACAAAAAAAATGAGTTTGAATCCGCGATGGTCAAGGTTCCTTTTGGGCTAATCGGCTGTATCTCTGATGATAAAAAATTAGTTATACTGAATAAAGAAAATAAAGATATAGTAAATATAGGTATTGAAGAATTAAGAATTTCCTGGATGAAAACTTTTGAAGAATTTCGGTAAATGAGGTTAACGAGTTTGCGGGTTTATCGGGTTAACCGGTTGAAATAAAAAAAAAGACAAACAACAGAGAATCACCACGAAGGCACGAAGGACATGAAGGAAGAGATACGAAGGGTATGAAAATCTGTAATACTGCCACGAGTAAACTCGAGGCAATATTTGTAAATTCAACACTTTCTGGAGAAAATAAATTTTATCCAGGCAGAGTGAAATTTAAAAATATTGGTGCTTACGCACCTATAGTCTTACCGATTTTTTGATAAAATATATTTTTTTTTAAAGAAAAATAGAATAAAAGGGATAACGAGATTAAGAAACTGATATCTGATAGAAGGAAAAATAAAATGTTGTAGGGGCGAACGGCGTTCCTAGATATAAATAAAACTAATTGTCATTCCTGTGAATGTCATAGATCTTGCCATTAGGCAGACAGGAATCTCAGCCAGTAATGATTTTGTTCTTTTTTTTGTGATGGCTATAGACCAGCCATTAATTAATTGATTAGTTCTTTGTAATTAAAAATATTTGTTTTCAGTAGAGATGGAATCTCGAAGTTATTGTTGAAAACATCGTGAAAAAGGAAAATTAATATTCATTTTTTAGGATGTTTTCAGGAATAAACAATTTCAATTTATTAAAAGATGGAAAATAAATATTTCAGTCCCTTCGTGCAAACAAAGAGTCACCTTCGTGTCCTTCGTGGCTTCGTGGTGAATTGTTTTTTATTTCGAATTTAGGGTTTAGAATTTCGTTTTTTTTATGTTTTTACACTAGGGTTTTGGGCAATGATAATTTACAATTGTATGACGCATAGCGAAAGCTATGCATATGACACGCCGTAAAACGGCGTATATGACGCGAGCATTAGCAATCTTATGACATTTTTATTTACACAGTAAAATAAAAATAATTATGAAACCAAAAGTATTAATTGTTAGGACAGCAGGAACAAATTGTGATAAAGAAACGGAATTTGCTTTTAAAACAGCAGGGGCAGATACGTATCTTCAGCATATTAATTATATCAAACAAAAAAAAGATCTTACAAGTTATCAAATAATCTGTATTCCCGGTGGGTTTAGTTACGGTGATGATTTAGGTGCCGGCAAAATACTTTCTTTGGAGTTTATGTGCTGGCTTAGCGATGAATTGAAGAAATTTATTGATAAAGGCGGTTTAATTTTAGGGATATGTAATGGATTTCAGGTATTAGTTAAGACCGGTATATTACCGGACTTAGATTTTAAACAGAAAATAACATTAACTTCTAATGATTCTGCTAGATTTGAATCTAGATGGGTATATTTAAAAGTTGATTCTAAAAGTGTTTGGTTAAAAAATCTTCCGGATGTTATAACTTTTCCGATAGCTCATGGGGAAGGAAAGTTCTATGCAGAAGGTGATGTTTTGTATAAAATAGAAGAAAGCGGACTGGTCGCACTTAGGTATGTGGATGAATCAATGAATTTAGCCGAGTATCCTTTTAATCCTAACGGTTCTGTCAATAATATTGCAGGAATTACGGATTATACCGGCAGGATTTTAGGTTTGATGCCTCATCCTGAACGATTTATTTTTAAACACCATTCTCCGTTTTGGAAAGATAAGCAAATAAGTCCTTTTGGAATTGAAATTTTTAAAAATTCAGTGGCTTATTTCAAATAAAGGGACTCTTTCGAAATACAATATTCCCTGATTATAGTGATACATCTACGATTAAAAAGATTTTAAAAATAGTGTCTTAATCGGTGTAATTATCTTATAATCTTTGGAATCAGTAGCAGGTGTTATTAGGAAACAACGTTTTTATAATAAGATAAATCTAATTTTAGTGTAACTTTTAATCAATGAGACTTAGATTTTTTGGAAAAAATCTGTAGTCGAATTGATCCTGAGCGAGTATAACGAGTCGAAGGATCTCGGGTTTAATCCCCCGCAGTTTACTTCGGAAAAGTTATTTAGGGGAAACCTTCGATACCCCGTAGTTAGCTACGGGGTAGGTGATTTTATATTTATTTGTATATCAGTGTTTTTGAATTATTATAATTGGTTTTATTATTGGAAAAAGGGGATAAAATGAGTGGAATTTTTGGAGTTATAACAAAAAAAGAAGATTGTATGAGAGATCTTTTTTATGTTGGTGATTATCATTCTCATTTAGGAACTAATTTTGGAGGGATAGCTCTTTATGGTAAAGGGTTAACGAGAAGAATCCATAATATAACTAACAGTCAATTTAAATCTAAACTTAGTGAAGAATATAAAACCCTTAAAGGAAATAAAGGAATAGGAACGATTAATTACGAAGAACAGCCTATTTATGTAAAATCTAAATTTGGTGATTTTTGTATTGTATCTAATGGTTGGGTTAATAATTGGAGAGAGTTGGCCGAAGAGTTATATGAAAAAGGTGATTCCTTTAGTGAAATATCGGATAAAAGGGTAAACATTTGTGAATTGGTTAGTAAACTGATTATTCAGAAAGAGACACTGGTTGATGGAATAAATTATATGTTTTCACGTATTAAAGGTTCAATTTCTCTTTTGATTTTGAATAAACAAGGTATTTATGCAGTTCGGGATAGTTTAGGCATATCATCTTTAACTATTGGTCAACGGGATAATGCCTGGGTTATTGTTAGTGAAACTACGGCGTTACCTAATTTAGATTTTAAAGTTAAGAAATATCTTGCTCCGGGAGAAATAGTCTTCATAGATAAGAACGGATTAAAACAAAAACAAGAAGGCAGATCTTGTTCTAAAATTTGTACGTTTTTATGGATTTATACCGGGTTTCCGGCATCAAGTTATGAAGGTATAAATGCTGAAATTGTCAGAGAACGCTGCGGGAAGTGTTTGGCAGAGAACGATGATATAAATCCTGATTTAGTTTGCGGAGTGCCCGATTCAGGAACTGCTCATGCTCTTGGTTATGCTATGGAAAAAAAAGTTCCTTACCGTAGGCCTTTAGTTAAATATACTCCCGGATATGGGCGGAGTTACCTTCCTTCATCTCAAAATGAAAGGAATTTTGTAGCTAAGATGAAGTTAATACCGATAAAAGAAATTATTGAAGGTAAAAAAATAGTATTATGTGAAGACTCAATAGTAAGAGGAACCCAATTGAAAAGTCATACTATACAAAAGTTGAAAGAAAATAATGCCAAAGAAGTGCATATAAGAGTGGCTTGTCCTCCGTTGATGTTTCCTTGCAAATACAATTATTCTACCCGGTCAAAGAAAGAACTTGTTTCTATGCGTGCAATTAAAGCTATTGAAAAAAAAGAAGTAAAAGATGTTAGAGCGTATGTAGATGATAAGTCTTCTAAATATAAAAATATGGTTGAGTGGATAAAAAAAGATATAGGAGCAACTTCTCTTAAATATCAAACTCTTGAAGATATGGTTAAATCTGTAGGGTTACCAAAAGAAAAGTTGTGCCTTTATTGTTGGAGAGGTACAATATAATTATTTAGACAGGAAACTTTTAATTTAATTTGAGGTTAAATGAAAAAAATTACATATAAAAAATCAGGTGTTAATATAAATAAAGCAGATGAATTTGTTAAAGGGGTTAAAAATATCTTCACTCAGAGCAAAATAAATAAAGCAGCAGCTTTTGGGTCGTTGTTTGATTTACAACCTTTTACTAAAAAATATAAAAACCCCATATTGGTATCTTCAACCGATGGAGTAGGAACTAAATTATTATTAGCTCAATCGCTTAATATACATAATACCATAGGCGTTGATTTGGTTGCTATGAATGTTAATGATCTTATTTGTTTGGGAGCTAGGCCTTTATTTTTTTTAGATTATATTGCTTGCGGTAAATTAAACCCAAGAGTATTGTTAAAAGTTGCCGAAGGTATAAAAGAAGGGTTAACTCAGTCTAACAGTTCTCTTTTGGGCGGTGAAACTGCAGAGATGCCGGGTATGTATAAAAAAAATGAGTATGACCTGGCAGGGTTTTCTGTTGGGATAGTCGATAAAAACAGGATAATTGATGGAACTAAAATAAAACCTGGAGATATTATTATTGGTTTAGAATCATCAGGTCTTCATTCTAACGGTTATTCCTTGGTAAGAAAAGTTTTTAGCAGTCGAGATATAAAAAAATATTCAAAAGAGTTATTGGAACCAACAAGAATATATGTAAAAGCAATAATGTCTTTATTATCTAAAGAAGATAGCTATTCAGCTGTTAAAGGTATAGCTCATATAACAGGTGGGGCTTTTTATAGTAAAGCTACAAAAATTTTATCTAAAGGTTTGGGTATGGTGATTAACAAAAAATCTTGGGATGTTCCTTCTATTTTTAAGATAATGCAAGAAAAAGGCGGGATTACAGAAAAAGAAATGTATACCGTTTTTAATATGGGTATTGGAATGATTGTTGTAGGGGATAAAACAAATACTGATAAGATAGTTAACAATTTGAATAAAAGTTATAAAACCCATATTATTGGAGAAGTAGTAAAATCAAATAAAAAAATGTGTTTGGTGTGATTTTATTCGAAATAATATTTTTTAAGAAAATATAATTAGTAGAGGGGAGAGATAAAAAGTGAAAGTTTTAGTTATTGGTTCCGGAGGACGAGAACATTGTTTAGTCTGGAAGATTTTTCAATCTCTTTTGGTTGATAAGATTTACTGTGCTCCCGGTAATGGTGGAACTTTTGAAATTGCCGAAAATGTAAATATTTCAGCAGAAGATATTGATTCTTTATTGGAATTTGCTTTAAAAGAAGATGTTGACCTTACAGTCGTAGGTCCGGAAATTCCGTTAGTATTAGGAATAGTTGATAGGTTCGAGGAAAAAGGGTTGAAAATTTTTGGTCCAAAAAAAGAGTTGGCTTTATTGGAAGGCAGTAAAGTTTATTCTAAAGAAGTAATGCGAAAATACGGGGTGCCGACCGCTGATTTTAGAATATTTACTGAAGCCGAAGAAGCGAAACAGTATGTTTCCCAAAAAGGGTTACCTTTGGTTATCAAAGCTGATGGGTTAGCTGCCGGTAAAGGGGTTATTATATGTGAATCTCAAGACGAAGCTTTTAAAGCGATAGACTCGATAATTGTAGATAAACAATTCGGTGATGCCGGGAATAAAATTATTATAGAAGATTTAGTGGATGGAGAAGAAGTTTCAGTTTTAATATTTACGGACGGGAATACTATTCTACCTTTAGTCTCATCACAAGATCATAAAAGGGCTTTTGATGGAGATAACGGTCCTAATACCGGGGGGATGGGAGCATATTCTCCGGCTCCTTTAGTTAGTGAAGAAAGTTTTAATCAAATCATAAAGAAAGCCTTTAAACCTCTTATTGAGGGATTGAGGAAAGAAGGAAAAGTTTATAAAGGTATACTTTATGGCGGGTTGATGATAAAAAATAATCAGCCTTATGTTTTAGAATATAACGTTAGATTAGGTGATCCCGAAACGCAAGCTATTTTACCAAAGTTAAAAAGTGATTTGGTGGAAGTTATGTTAAACACTATAAATGAAAGTTTATCTGATACTGTTTTAGAGTGGGATGACAGATTTTGTCTTAGTGTTGTTTTGACTTCAGGAGGATATCCTGGTCATTACGAAAAAGGTAACCAAATTTTTGGATTAGAAGAATTAAAAAATATGAAAGATATTTATGTTTTCCATGCCGGCACAAAAACTTTAGATAATAAAATTGTTACCAACGGCGGAAGAGTTTTGAATATTGTAAGTATTGGTGCTAATATAAAAGAAGCTCAAGAAAAGGTTTATCAAGCAATAAAGATAATAACCTTTGATAAAATGTTTTATCGAAAAGATATAGGGTATAGAGCTTTACAACGGGTTAATCTATAAGAGTTATTCCTTTAAAAGCCAGCGGCTTTGCCGTTAGGCAGGCGAAAATCAATATGGTTGGTCTATCCTCTGATTAAGGCGGTTGAGGATAATGAAATAAAAAGATAGTTTTGTTTTTGGTTAAGGAGGAATTAATGAAAGAAAAAATAATAATTATTTTAGGAAGTAAAAGTGATGTGGAACAAATAAATCCGGGATTAGATATTTTAAAGGAATTTAAAATACCCTATAAATTGGAAATTATTTCTGCCCATAGAAATCCAGAAAAACTTAGAAAATTATGTTTAGGAATAGAGCAGGAAGGAATAGAAGTCGTAATTGCTTGTGCGGGATTGGCAGCTGCTTTACCTGGGTTCGTAGCGTCATATGTTAATATACCTGTTTTAGGAGTTGCTTTAAAAGGCGGAATGCTTGATGGCTTAGACGCGCTTTTTGCTATAGTCAGTACTCCTAAGGGGATAGGGTTAGCATCAACCGGTATTGGCAAGAGCGGGTTTATAAACGCGATTATTTTTTCTTTACAAATTATTTCTTTAAAAGATAAAAAATACGGGTTAGAATTGAAAAAAGTAAAAGATAGATTTAAAGGTTGATTATGACCGAAAAAATTATTATTAATCCAAACAATATAGATTATTTGCTTATTAAAAAGGCAGCTGATGTTCTTGCCCACGGAGGAATAGTTGCTCTACCTACAGAAACTGTATATGGTCTAGGAGGTATTGTTGATAAAGAAGAAGTAGTAAAGAAATTGTATGAAGTAAAAAATAGGTCGCAAGATAAACCTTTTTCTTTCGCGGTATTCGATGTTAATAAAGTTATAAATAATTATTTTGAAATATTACCTCCTTTTGGTTATAGAATAATGGAAAAATACTGGCCGGGTCCTTTAACAATTATTTATTATTCTGAGGGGAATGATAAGTTAGGGATAAGAATACCTTCAAACCTTATAACCCAAGAAATTTTAAAAGAGTTAAACGCGCCGGTTTATCTTCCTTCTGCTAATATAAGTGGTGAAAAAGATGCAGTAACCGCCGAAGAGGTAGAAACAGTATTTGGAGGTAAGATTGATTTGATAGTTGATGGAGGAAAGTGTTCGGGAAATCAGCCTTCTACTGTGATTGATCTGACTTTTAAACCGTTTAAGGTTTTGCGTGAAGGAACTATAACAGAAAAAGATTTAGCTCTTACATTTATAAAAAAACGCATTCTTTTTATTTGTACAGGTAATAGTTGCCGTTCACCAATGGCAGAATATTTGTTAAAGAAATATCTGGACCAATTTAAACCCTATGCCTCTACCAGATATGAAGTTATATCAAGAGGAATTTCGGTTTATCCCGGGTTAGATATTGCGCCTAATATGGTTAATATTTTAAAAGATAAAGAAGATATAAATGCTGAAGGATTTTTATCTGCAAAAATAGACAGGAATACCCTTATATCTTCTGATCTTATTTTTACTATGGAAGATAGACAGAGTAAATATATTTTGGAATTTGAGCCTACTACTGAAGGCAGAGTCTTTAATTTAAAAAAGTTTCTGCCCGCGGTATTGGAAAAAGATATACCCGATCCTATTGGGAAAGACCTTTATTCTTATGAAAAAGTTTATTATATCCTCAAAGAAGCTATATTGGAACTTGTAGATTGGGTTTAATGATTTTTTAAATACTTATAATAACCGAAGTAGTAACGAGAAAAATGAAAATTGCAATAGCTTGTGATCATCGGGGAGTCAAATTAAAGAATATTTTGATTAAGTATTTAGAAGATAAAGGTTATACAGTTGTTGATTATGGAACACATTCTACTGAGCCTTGCGATTATCCCGATTATACTTATATGGCTGCAAAGTCTGTTAGAGACAAGAAGACTGATAGAGCAATTATTATTTGTTATACCGGAGAAGGCAGCTGTATGGTGGCTAATAAAGTTAAAGGAATTAGAGCTGCATTAGCTTATAATTTAAAAAGCGCGTATATGTCTAGACGGCATAATAATAGTAATGCTTTAGTTTTGCCGTCATGTTTGTTTAAAACTGATTATATTAAAAAGATGGTTTTTCGATGGTTAAACGAAGAATTTGAAGGTGGAAGACATTTGAGAAGAGTTAGAAAAATAAAAGAAATTGAGGAGATGGAAAATGTTTGAAGATTTAAAGCGGCAAGATCCACAGGTTTATTCATGCATACGGGATGAACTTAAGAGACAAAGAGAACATTTAGAGTTAATTGCTAGCGAGAATTTTACACCAAAAGCTGTTTTTGAAGCTCAAGGGTCGCCTTTAACCAATAAATATGCCGAGGGGTATCCACATGCCCGGTGGTACGGAGGCTGTGAATTTGTAGATACAGCAGAAGAATTAGCTATTGAACGGGTTAAGAAACTTTTTGGAGCGGAATATGCTAATGTTCAGCCTCATTCCGGAACTCAGGCTAATATGGCCGTTATGATGGCGGTTTTATCTGAAGGTGATACTATTTTAGCTATGGATTTGGCGTCCGGTGGTCATCTTTCACATGGCCATCCTTTAAATTTTAGCGGTAGATTTTATAGTATTGTTACTTATGGAGTTAATAAGACTACAGAAACTTTAGATTACAACGAAATAGAACAGTTGGCTATAGAAAATAAACCTAAAATGATAATTGCCGGTGCCAGCGCGTATCCCAGGGTAATTGATTTTAAAAAGTTTAGAGAAATAGCCGATAAAGTTGGGGCATATCTTTTAGTAGATATGGCTCATTTTGCAGGTTTGGTAGCTGCAAAGTTGTATCCTAATCCTTGCGAATATGCTGAATTTGTCACTTCAACGACACATAAAACATTGCGCGGACCAAGAGGAGGCTTTATTTTGGCAAAAGAGAAGTTTGGTAAAAAAATTAATACCGCTGTTTTCCCAGGTATACAAGGCGGTCCGTTAATGCATGTAATAGCGGCTAAAGCAGTGGGTTTTGGCTTAGCTTTAGAAAATGATTTTATTGAATATCAAAAACAGGTTATTAATAATGCCATTTATTTTTCTAATATTATGGTAGAGAAAAAATATAGAATAGTCAGTGGCGGTACAGATACACACCTTTTTCTTGTAGATTTGGGTGCAAAAAACATTAATGGTAAACAAGCATCGGCTCTTCTGGAGAGTGTTAATATTACAGTAAATAAAAACCTTATTCCTTTTGATACTAAATCTCCAGCAATAGCAAGCGGTATCAGAATAGGTACACCGGCTATTACAACAAGAGGAATTAAAGAAGAGGGCATTAAAAAAATTGTTGAGTTTATTGATTCGGCGATAGAAAATAGAGATGATACTGACAAATTGGAAACAATTAAAAAAGAGGTGATAACTTTTACTAATGATTATCCTTTATATCAAGATATAACTTAAATGAAAACGACTGTAAAAATTAAAAAAAATATTGATGGATCTGTGATGGAACTTAATCGTCCAACTTGGGACCAATATTTTATGAAAGCGGCTGTTCTGGTATCAGAAAGGTCAACTTGTTTAAGAAGAAAAGTCGGAGCAGTCTTGGTGAAAGATAAGAGGATTTTGGCAACAGGCTATAACGGTGCACCGTCAGGGATAACACATTGCAATGTAAAGGGATGTTTAAGACAGAAATTAAATATTCCTTCCGGACAGAGACATGAGATTTGTCGGGGATTGCATGCGGAACAGAATGTGATTTTACAATCAGCTTTTCACGGAGTATCAACAAAAATAAGTACTATTTACGTGACAAATACACCTTGTTCTATTTGCGCTAAAATGATTTTAAATGCGGGTATAAAAGAAGTAGTAGTTTTAGGTGATTATCCTGATAAGATGGCAATAGAATTTCTTAAAGAATCAAAAGTAAAAATTAGAAAATTAAAAGATCAAGATTATTATAAAAAATAAAAACATGAAATGTCCATATTGTAATGATAGTGAGAATAAAGTTATAGATTCAAGAGAAACTGCTGAAGGATTAGGTATTCGCAGGCGTAGGTCTTGTTTGAATTGTGAAAAACGGTTTACTACGTATGAATATGTTGAGAAAACGCGTTTAATTGTTATAAAGAAAGATGGAAGACGGGAAGCTTTTAACCACCAAAAAATTCTTAATGGGTTACTTAAGGCATGTGAAAAAAGGTCGATAAGTATTGATAAGTTAGAAAGTATAGTTAATGAAATTGAAGTAAAACTTCAGAAAAAATTTGATCAAGAGGTTGAGTCGCGTTATATCGGAGAATTTGCGATTGAAAAATTAGCTGAGTTAGATGATGTCGCTTATGTGCGGTTCGCTTCAGTTTATAGACAGTTTAAAGATGTAAATCAGTTTATGCGCGAATTAAAAGATGTATTAACAAAAAAAATAAAATGATAGAAGTAGAACTTTCTCGTATAATAATAGATGAGAATAAGGATGAACAGATTGTTGTTTTAAAGGAAAAGGGGGGCAATAGGTTTTTGCCTATAGTTATAGGATTAAATGAGACAAGAGCAATAAAACTAAAACTTAGCGGTACAATTACTCCGAGACCTTTAACCCATGACCTTATATCTTCAATAATTGCTACTTTTGGGATAAAGCTTGAGAAAATGATTATTGATAATTTGATAGATGGAACTTTTCACGCAAAATTATATTTGAAAGCTGACGGTATGCTTAAAATCGTAGATGCCCGCCCTTCAGACAGTATTGCTTTAGCCCTTAGAGCAAATGCCTCTATTTTTGTGGAAGAACAAGTTTTAAATAAATTATCTTAATTTTGTGTGTTTATGGAGGTTTTAGTTTTTATCATGAATTAAGGTAAACATCAATTTTATTTTAAATTTTAAATTAATTAATCATAGTTTTTTATGAATCTTCCATTATCTTTAAACAAAATACCTTATTTTCCTCTGATATCTCGGATTGCTAGAAAAAATAATATAAATATTTGGCTTGTAGGCGGATTTTTAAGGGATATTTATCTTAAAAAGGAAAAAGATCTAATTGATTTTGATTTTTGTGTGGAAAGGGATACAACTTTTATTGTTAAAGAATTTGCCGGAACTATTTCATCAAAATATATTATTCTAGATAAACCCCAGGAAAGTTTAAGAGTTATATTCAAAAGAAAAGGTAAAAATTTTACTTATGATTTTACTCGAATCAGAGGTAA
>JAGLSE010000002.1 GCA_023135905.1 Candidatus Omnitrophota bacterium | reverse complement strand
AAGCACAATGGACTAAACTAAATAAAGAATATAAGGATAATAAAGCTTGAGAAGAATATGCTGAATTTATTTATGCGTCTAATGCTAAAAACCGCGAAGCTATGCTAGCTGTACTTATACGTTGGAGAAATCAAAAGCAATTAGAACTATTTAAAAATAAATATTATTATCATGTAATTGGCACAAACAATTTAGAACGAAGTTCCGAGCAGATATTAGAAATTCATGCTGATCGTATGGGAAGTAAGAATTACAACAAAGAGTTTAAAGAAGGTTATACTATAGAATGGATGTCTAGTAATGACTTTACAAAAAACACAAACTATTTTTATAGAGACTTTTTATTGGTAAAGATGTTGTTTCATATCATATTAAAAAATTTCGTTATTGGTTTATTAAAACATGCAGTAAATTAATAGAACCGGACACGAATATTTTTTCAAGTAATAAACGTAACAGATCATCCTTTTGAAATGTTTATAAATATACGACGGCGAATACAATACTCATGGTAAAAGAAAATAGATAGATCAGATTATATTTTAGGGGAGAGGTCTGTTTGACAATAGACTCTGAGTATAAAATATATTTCAAAAAAAAATTTGGGGGTTAAAATCATAGCCTGTGGTTTGATGTTGGATATTTTAAAGGTTAAAACGGAATATTGAAAGATATAATTTGCAAAGAGGGAATAAAAATTGTTCAACTTCGGAATTTGGATATTTTATATTTCTATTGCGTAAAATATCATTACGGTTTAAAATAGTAAATTATGAAAAAATCTTTAAATATAATACTTGATACTAGCATTTTTGTTAATCCTGATTCCAGATATGTTTTTGGCAAGACTCCCACCGATGCCTTAAATAATTTTCTAGATAAAATTATCGATAAAAAACATATCAACTGTTATATGCCTCCTTCAGTATATGAAGAATTGCTTAATTTCATTGAAAGCCCTCCTTCTGCTGAAAAAAATATTTTAATAACAAAAAAACCGCCATCATCCTACCAAACTTCTATACCCTGTATTTTTCTATATGAATTTATAGAAGAGATGCGGTCGAGAATAAATAAAGGATTAAGAATTGCTGAAAAATATACTCGACGAGGACTTAAAGAATCTGTTTATTCCAGAGAAAAAGAAGAAGAAACTATACAAAAATTAAGACAGGAATATAGACCAGCATTAAGAGAAGGTATTATTGATAGCAAAGAAGATTTTGATCTGGTATTATTAGCTAAAGAAATCGATGCTTGTTTAGCTACCTCAGATAATGGGCTTATAAAATGGGCTCATAAATTAGGTATAACATGTATTCACTCTGAAGAATTAAAGGAGGTAATTTTATGATATTAACAAACATTGAATCTGTACCCGGGAAAAAAATCATTGAACATTACGGTTTAGTTTCCGGTTCGACTGTAAGGGCCAGACACGTTTTTTCTGATATGGTCGCAGGATTTAAAAATGTAGTCGGCGGCGAATTAAAGGGTTATACTCAACTTCTGAATGATTCACGAAAACAAGCAATTCAAAGGATGATCGAACAAGCAGAACAGCTTGGAGCAAACGCGATAATCAATGCCCGATTTTCAACTTCTTCCATAGCTCAAGGAGCTGCAGAACTTTATGTTTATGGAACAGCTGTAAAAATACAAAACATTGAATAGGAGATTAATATGGGTGATCTAGTAGTACTAATTTTTATACTTGCTGGCACATATTTAATCGGCACAAAAGTAATAGAAAAAAACCATTATAAGTCTATATCAAAAAGAGAAAAAAAATTTCTATTCCTTCCGGCAATTTCTTCGAAAAATATTATTGAACAAACACAAGTAATAGAAAGAGCGGAGATGGTTTACGGAAACGTAGTTATTTCAATTGATTTTTTTAAAAAATTTTTAGGGGGTATAATTAATTTATTCGGTGGAGAAATGACTTCTTATGAAACTGTTATTGATCGAGCAAGAAGAGAAGCTATTCTAAGGATGAAAGAAAGTTCTCCTGATTCTGATATTATTATTAACACTCGCATAGAAACTTCAAGTATAGGCCAATCAATAAAAAAAAATGCCGGATGCAGTGAAATTATCGCTTATGGAACAGCTATTAAATATAAAGGTTCCATTACGGAAAAACTAAAAAAAGAGCTTGAAACAGAAAAATGGGTAAAAAGCACTCAAATCGAACAAAAAACAAAAGACATACAAATAAAAAATATCGTAGAACCAATACCTAAAAACAATTTATTTGAATACATTATTTTAATTGTTGGTATAATCATATTTGTTTTTTTTATAGGTCTCCTTTTAAAAAATTAAATATTAAACTACGCCTACTATGCGGTACATCCCTAAAGAAATTAAAGGAAATGTCAATATTTCGTCTAAATCACCAATAAAACAGCTGTCGTCACTTCTTATCGCTCTTACGGGAGCCATTTTAATTATTTATATTCTATTAGGATTTTCAGTAAACATACTCGCCCCTAGATTACCTGAAACAGTCGAAAATAGTTTAAGTAAATTATATAAACCTATATATTTCAATAAAAGGATTAATTTAAACGAAGAAAAAAAAATACAACTATTGCTGGATGATATAACTAAAACACTAAAATACCAACAAAAATACCAAGTATATCTTATAGATAATGACAATATAAATGCCCTAGCTTTACCGGGGAAAATAATAGTTATTTTTTCCGGGCTGCTTAACGAATTAGATAGCGAAAACGAACTATCTTTTGTTTTAGGCCATGAACTAGGACACTTTGAAAACAAAGACCATTTGAAAGCATTAGGCAGAAATGTAGTTCTTTTTACTTTGTCTACAATTGTATTTGGTCAAAACAATTCTTTAAGCAACTTTATCGGAAGATCACTTACAAAAGCAGAAATGAAATTTTCTCAAACCCAGGAGACAAAAGCCGACCTTTACGCTGTTGAAGTATTAAACAAAAGATACAAGCATGTCGGAGGAAGTACAGACTTTTTAAAAAAGCTTTTAAAAAACACACATACACCAAAATATTTTTATTTATTTGCAACTCACCCTCACCCTGAAAATCGTATTAAGGCTATAACAGAAGAAATTAATCAAAAAAAATATCCCATCAACCCAACAATTCCTTTGAATAAATCTTTAAAAGATAATATCTCCAAAATAGTTTCTCCAACAGAAACACCAAAAAACCATAGATAAATTTACAAAGAAGTAAAAACTTAGAAAACCGGAGTATAGAAACCGGGTGAAAACAGTTAATTGGTGATTGGTTGGGATACATTAGATGCACACAGATGAATTTAAAAAGAGATCAGAAAAATGATGATGAGAGCTAGACCTTTCGAATTTTAATAATTTAGATGAAATTTAGATTTAGATTGATAAAAAGTTGATTCTCGCAGATGGACTTTTGGGTTTAATATTTGTATTTTTTTACCTACAGCTTACAGTCTGTAGCCTGTTGTTTTTGTTTTGAATTTATAATTTGTTTAGTATTTATTTTTTTCTCTGGGGCCATATGTCTGAGTTCTGTGGTCTTTATAATTTATTTTTGATTTTATTTAGAATTTAATATTTTAAATTTGTTTAGTATTTAGAAATTCGGATTTAGGATTTGTTAATAAAACTTGATGCACACAGATGGAATATATTTGATAAATTATGACTGCAGGATACAAAACGTAAAAGAAAGAGAAATGTAAAGAGAACATCTTATTACGCCTGCCATCACGTAAGGCAGATAAAACCCGCTAAATAATTATATCTTTACAATAACTGTAAGGATTTCTCCGATTATATCCTGAATTGTAACAATACCATATTCTTTATTCCCTTTTATCACCATAGCCAAATTTTCTTTATCATTCTTTAGTCTAGTAAAAACTTCTTGGATATTTTGATTGAACCCAACTTTGGCTATAGGCCTTATAAATGATTGCCAATTTTCTTTAGGATTATAAAATAAATCATAAATATTGATATACCCTACAATCCTTCTATTTTTAAAAATCGGATATCTCGTGAATTTACGTTTATTTAAACCCTTTAATATTGTTTCCCGGGAATCTGTATAATCAAAAGCTGAGATATTTTTCCGCTGCACAAAAATATCTCTAATTTTATCACTTTTAAACCCAAAAACTTCATCAATAGCTTCTTTTTCTCCTCTATCAATTCCCCCGTCTTTTTCTATTTGCTTAATTAACAGTCTAATTTCATCTTTCGTTACAAACAATGATCTTTTTTTAGGTTTTCTTATAAAAAATTTGACTAGATATTTATTTATTATATCTATACTTCCTACAATAGGCAAAAATATTTTTTCAGAAAAATCAATTATTTTTACCACGTTACAGCTAAAATCTTCTCTTAAAAATCTACCTATATTCTTAGGAATAAGCTCAGCAAAAATAACGATAAAAGGGGTAAAAAAAACAGTCATCCATATATTACTGTCTTTTACACCTATTCTAATCAGAAAAAAAGTCAATAAGCTTGAACTTAAAACCAAGGATATATTTGTTCCTACTAATGTCGTGGCTAAAAATCTTTCCGGTTTTAAAAGCAATTCATATACTTTTTTAGCATTTTTATCACCTTTATTTGCCCGATATCTAAGATTATAAAGACGTGAAGAGATAAAACTTATCTCACTGGCAGCAAAAATACAATGCAAAACTACAAACAAAATACAACTCAATAAATAAAAATAACTCATCAACTTCCTTTTAAATTAATTATCATTTATTATTAATATCAATAATTATACTTACAATTCTTCTGGCTGTCGCCCGTTCTATGGTAAAAATAATATTCTTAAATTCAATCTTCTCATTTGAACGTGGAATTCTCTCCCATTTTGAAAGTAAAAATCCTGCAATAGTATCCTCTTCCTCAGGAATATCCAAATTTAAAGTCATATTGACACTTTTAATCGGAGTTTTTCCCGAAACCTTCCAAGTATTTCGGCTTATCTCTACCATTTGTTCCACTATTTTTTCAAATTCATCGTACATTTCACCAAATATTTCTTCACTAATATCTTCAAAAGTAATTAATCCTTCCGCTCCTCCATATTCATCAAGAACAATCGCTACTCTCTCATTCTTCTCTAAAAATAACTTTAAAAGATCATCTATTCCTTTACTTTCAGGGATGAACATCGGACTATGAAGAAAATCATGATAATCCTTATCTGAGTTTAAAAAAACCTCTTTAGCGTAAAGGATACCAACAATATTATCTAATGAACCTTCATATACCGGAAACTTAGAATGCTTTTTATCACGCAAAACATCTAAGATCTCTGACTGACTTAATTTTGTATCAATACCTTCAATATCTATCCTGGGAATCAATATCTCACTAGCTTGAGTATCTTTAAATTCTAAAACATGGCTAATCATCTTTTCTTCCTGTGCGGATATCTGACCGTCTTTCTTACTTTGAAGCAATGTTGCTTTAAATTCTTCATCACTCAAACTAGATGTTCTAGGTTTTTTTACTATAAAATATGAAAGACTATCAACAATTTTTTCCATTACAATAATAATAGGATAAAAAATTTTAGAAAAAACTATTATGACAGGAGAAACAATTAAAGATAATCTTTCTGCGGTATGTATAGCAAAAGTTTTAGGCAGCACTTCTCCAATAAAAAGTATGAGAATACCGCTTAAAAAAACTGCAAAAAAAAGCCCGTTTTCACCAAAAGCTTTAACAAATATTGCCGTAGATAAAGATGCTATGCTAATATTAACCAACATATTCCCAAAGACAATAGCCGAAAGCAACCGAATAGGTTTTTTTAATAAAGTTTTAACTGCTCTTGCCTTAGAATATTTTTCAGAAAGCTTATGCAATTTAAAACTACTTAAAGAAAATATAGCAGTTTCAGAAGCAGAAAAAAAAGCTGACAACATAAGAAACAAAATGAAAAATAAAATATTTACTATCATAAAATACCGTCTAAGATTTCACCACAAAAAGAACATTTGTCTTTATCAAGATTATTTTGAACAATATCAAACCCAATTCGTTGAATCAATATTTCATGACATTTATAACAATAAGTATCTGAACCTCTCGAAACATTCCCCATATAAATATACCGCAAACCTGCTTTTTTTCCAAGCTGATAAGCTTTTTTTAAAGTTTCAATAGGTGTAGGTTCTTTATCTAAAAATTTATAATTTGGATAAAATCTGTTTATATGCCAAGGAATATCTTTTCCCACACCAGCAATAAATTCAGTTATTTCTCTTAACTCTTCTTGAGAATCATTTTGACCAGGAATAATTAAAGTAGTAATTTCCACCCAAATCCCCATATCTTTAGCTAATTTTATAGAATCTAAAACCGGATTAAGATGTCCTTTACAAACAGTAATATAAAATTCTTCACTAAAACTTTTCAAATCTATATTTATTGCATCTAAAAACGGACCTATTTTCTTCAAGGCTTTTTCTGTCATATAACCGTTTGAAACAAAAACATTATGCATGCCCTTTTCTTTAGCCAATTTGGCTATATCATACGCATATTCAAAAAATATAGTCGGCTCTGTATAAGTATATGATATACTCTTGCATTTTGTTTTCTCGGCATCAAGAACTATTTCAATAGGACTAATTTCATAACCCGGAACAACACTTAACTGTTCAGACATTTGAGAAATCTGCCAATTCTGACAAAACCCGCATTTAAAATTGCATCCCTTAGCAGCAATAGAATAAGATTTTGTACCGGGATAAAAATGATACAACGGTTTTTTCTCTATAGGATCAACATTATTTGCTATAACTTCCCCATAAACTAATGTATTTAAAGTACCCTCTATATTTTGCCTTACTCCGCAAACACCTATCTTAGACGGAAGGATTTTACATTGATGAGAACAAAGATTGCACCGAACTATTTTATCCTCTAATTTCTCATAGAACATTGCTTCTTTTAACATAATTTCAAAATGGCTAATGGCTAATGGCTAATGGCTAATGGCTAATGGCTAATGGCTAATTCATTATTGCTCAATATGAAAAACAAAGATCAATTAATTAAAAATTCTAAACCCTAAATCCTAAACAAATACGAAATCCAAAATATTAAATTCTAAACAAAAATATTCATACAAAAACCGCATGAGTTCATCCCTTCTTCCTGCCTCCTTCGTTAGAGCAAAATGATTCGTCTTTCGTTTATCTCTCGGTCTCCCTTCTCCAGTCTCCAATCTTATTTCTATATTTATCTGTGTTCATCTAGATTTAAACCCAATTAACCAATCACCAATTTCAGCCAAAGCGGCACAGCAGGGATCAGCCTCCGGCTGAAACCATTTATAATCTTTCCTCTCTATCTTCTTCTTTTATACTATCAGCTACAAGCTAATAACTATGAGCTTTTTCTCTTCTCCACCTAGTTCCTTCGTTACTTCGATACATCATTACGTCTATACTTTTTCTCTCAACCCGCTAACTCGCAAAACTTTATCATTAATTATTTCATTTCAATAAATCTCGCCAACAAAAATAAATAATCAGACAACCTATTAATATAAACTAAAGCATTTTCATTATTAAAAAGTTTTTTTCTTTTAAGCGTTACCAATCTTCTTTCTAATTTTCTGGCTATAGCCCGAGAAACATCCAAAGAACTAGAACATGAATCTTTCCCTGACAAACAAAAACCCTTTTCATCAAATACCTTCTCAGATTCAAACTCTTTTATCTCATCATCCAACCTATTTATATAACTTTTAGCTATTATTATTTTAAGTTTTTTACCTGATTTTGGCCCGGCAGAAACTTCAGAACCTATCACAAACAAATCCTTCTGTATTTCTTCAAGAGCACCTTTAATTTTCTTATCCTTAACCAAGCTTTTGGATAAACCAATAAAAGACATCAACTCATCTAAACAACCACAAGCTTCAATTACAATATCATCTTTATAAACCCTAGCTCCGCCATACAAAAAGGTTTTACTTTTATCTCCTTTTTTAGTAACTATCCCCATACGTTCTCCTTAGTATAATCTTCGTATTGTCAAAAATATTCAGTTAATTCTTTTCTATCTATAATAAATACAGAGCTTTTAGTAAAAACTGCTTGCCTCCCTAAAATATAATTAAATATTCACCACAGAGAACACAGAGTTCACAGAGAAAAACTAAAGCATAAATCGTTCTATTCCGTTTTTCAATAATTTTACATTAAAATTAATAAGCAAACCGACTTTTATCTTGGCTAATTTCATATAAGTTAAAAGCTGGGCTTTATGAATATTAACTACTTCTTCGACACTTTTCAGCTCAAGAATCAGTCTTTCTTCGATTAACATATCAATTCGATAACCACAGTCAAGATAAACGCCTTTATATTCTACCGGTAAGCCAACTTGAATCTTAAAGTTTATAGCTGATAGGCTTAGCTCTCTGGCAAAGCATTGTTCATAAGTTGATTCCAATAATCCCGGCCCCAACACTTTATGAACCTCTATCGCGCAACCAATAACTTTTTCCGTTAATTCATTGATCTTCACTCTGTGTCCTCTGTGAGCTCTGTGGTAAATTCTTTCATTTTTTCTTCATTTTACTTTTGACACTACCATAATCTTTAAGTATAATTTTAGAAGATTATACCTATTAGGAAGCAAT
>JAGLSE010000019.1 GCA_023135905.1 Candidatus Omnitrophota bacterium | reverse complement strand
TATTACACCTATTTCTACTCAAATTTTTGAAAAACCAATTATTATTTCCGAATCTGCTAAAAACATTACAGAACCTATATCTAAAGAAAAAAGTTTTACTGCTGAAGAAATTATAGTTACACCAACCCCAGCATCTTTAGAAACAAACAAACAAACAGTATCACTCGATACAATAATTAAAAAAAATACATCAAATATTACACCTACGGTTATAAAAACCAATAACGAAGATAATTTACCTAATTTTGAAAATTTAAACCTTTTACCAATTAAAAATCCAAATGAAAATTAAAAAAATTATTACACTATTACTATTATTAATAATTTTGTTCCCATTTCTTTTGTATGCACAAAATAAAAAACCAAAAACCCTGGAAGTAATAGGTTATTATTTTTACTCTATAGGTGATTTTTCTGAAGCAATTAAAGAGTACAAAAAAGCATTAGAAATTGATCCTAATAACTCCAAAATACATTATAACCTTGGTGTTATTTATGCTGAAAATCATGATTATAATTCGGCAATAAAAGAACTAAAAGAAGCTCTAAATGGAGATTGTAGTATAAAAAAAGACGCGCTATATAACCTGATAATAATATACGGTAAATATCTCAAAAACACTGACATGGCTAATTTTTATTATGAAAAGTTTAACCAAATGAAAATAACTGAATAAATATGTCTAATATTTTAACAGGTCTTGATATAGGTACCCATTCGATAAAATTAGTTGAAGTCCTTAAGAAAAAAAAAGAAATAAAATTGGTTTCTTGCGGACTCAAACCTATTCCTAGAGACGCTTCCTTAGAAGACAAGGTTTCTCTTCTAACTGAATTATGTAAAGATCTCAATATTTCTAAAACGAATATAAACACTTCTGTTTCGGGTAAAGAAATCTTCATAAGATACGATAGTTTTCCCTCAATGACAAAAAAAACGCTAATACATTCTTTAAAGTTTGAACATGAAAAATACATACCTTTTCCTTTAGACCAATGTCTTATAGATGTAGATATATTAAGTAAAGGTCCAAACAATAGAATAAATACTCTTATAGTCTCAGCCCAAAAATCATTTATTACTGAAAGAATAAATTTTATAAATAAAGCTAACCTTTCACCAATAAATATCGGTATTGACTCTTTATGTCTTTACGAAATATTTTCTTTAAGTCCTTTTTATTCAAAAAACAATTCTTATGTTCTACTTGATATCGGAAAATCAGTTACAAATATATTAATTATTAATAAAGGTAATGTGGTTTTTTCTCGAGATATAAATATTGGCGGAGAAAACTTTACCATATCCATTTCAGAAGGAATGAGCATACCGCTTAACAAAGCTGAACAAACAAAATGTCAAATAGATGAAGCCACTTTATTAGACACTCTAAATCCCGATATAAACTCTCTAATGAGTGAAATCGAATTATCTATTGCTTATTCAAAAAAAAATAACTTTATCGCCGATTTAGAATGTATATATATTTCAGGCGGCTCGTCAAAGCTTAAAGGATTAGTTAAATCTCTTGAAAATGGTCTAAATATAAAATCTTTCCTTTGGAATCCCTTTATTAATCTGCTCAAAGATGACATCTTTGAGATACTAGATGATCATTATCAAGACTTAATTCTCGCCCTAGGCATAGCCTTATCTTAGAAAGACTTATCCTTTAAAATACAAATTCTAAATCCTAAACGAATTCTAAATCAAAAATTCAAAAAAAAATAATATATCATTTTTTTTTGTCATTCCTACATATGCCGAAGATGTTGCCTTTAAGCAGACAGGAATCTCTTATCTATGAGATACTGCACCAAGATAACAATGGTGAGGTATTTTTCCATAACGTTTTATTATATTTATAAATATATATTTTTTCTTATTTGTTTTTTATTTTCGGGCGAACAACCATTCGCCCCTACGTTTTTTATTTTTGTTTTTTTTAACGGGAGGGTTACAAACCCTCCCTTACGTTATTTATATTCAATATATAATTTTTTCATTTTATCTTTTGACTCGGGCCGGGCAAGCACGGCCCCTACTCATTTATTTATTTTTTTTCAACCAATTTCAACCAATTTCAATTAATTTCGCGAAGCATATTTCTTTCTATTCTTTTCTTCTTTTCCATACTTTTGCCTTCAACCTTTTTCCTTGGTTTTAACTTCTTCACGTCATGACTTTCTCTCTCAACTCGCTAAACATTAAACCATTTAACCAATCCATCTGTGTATATCATTTTTTATCTGTAGGCATCTAAGTATTAACCTAATTAACTATTCATTAATTTCCGCCTGGCGGATCAGCCTTTGGCTGAAACCTTTTAACCAATTTTAATTCTTTAGTCTTCTCCTTTCTTTTCCTTGATTTTAACTTATTCGCGTCACTGACTTCCTTATTCCAATACACCTACCTGCCTCTAGGGGCACCGTAAAGAGAATAAACCCGCTACAGTTAGAGTTAGAAATCCTATAGCTTATATAGGCCTCGCAATTACTCCTATTAATACAATATTGGTTGATTTTTTTACTTAATATTTATATTTGAGATTTTGAAAGCTATCTGGGGGATGAACCTTTGTTAGATAATTCATTTATACTTGTATTTTATTCCGAGCCGAAACAAGCCGCAGTCCTTAAATTCGTATTACATCAAAAAATATATTTTTTTATTTTTTGGCCATTGATCATCGACAATCAGGCATATGCTGTGAGCAAAGCAAACTAAGGTGTAAATTCCTCAATAATTAGTTTTCCATTTTTGGCATCAATGTTTATCATAAACTGTTTCAAAAAACTCATACCTAATAATCCTTCCAAATCAGAATTTTCTTCATAATCCAAAACAGCGGCTTCTATATCTTTACCTTCTATTCTCCCTATTCTTAAACTTTTAATTGTAACTATATTAGCATTGACCTTTCGGCCGTCAGCTAAAGTAATAAAAATAGAAGATTCTTCTCTTCTAATACCTATTCCTAATTTATTCGCTATATCTCTAGATATTACAACCAGGCTTGCCCCAGTATCTAAAACAAAATTTGCCCGAACTAGGTCATTTATTAGTACATTTACCATAATATTCGAACTTGAACCAGTAAAACTAACGGTATGAGTAGTGAAATCATCTTTCATCTTATTTATAGCATTTTGAACCTTTTCAAGTAAATACAATTCATCAGTTTCATGTTTTTTAAAAACATATTCTTGTTCTAATCTCCTACTAAAAAAAATCAATTCATTAATATAATTAGCTATATTTTTATCCAAAATTTGTGTACTTTTCACTAAGACATCTTTCTTATTTTCTCTAAATTTTATTTTTGCCTGCAATGAATTAAATTTTTTTACCAAAACATTATAATCATTCATATTGTCTTCCGGTCTAAAAATACTAAGTTTTTGACTAGCTTCAGTCAAATCATCATTAAGCTCCGTGATTTCCTTTTCATATTTATCAATCTCATTTTTTGCCAAATCCTTATTTTTTTTATTCTTTATAGCTTCGCTTCTTAAATCTTCTAACTTTTCAAAACTTTCAATCATACTTTTCAAACTCTGCGGAATATATTCCGGTTGACGAAAATGCTCGCTTTTCCATTTTTCTCTAAGTTTAGATTGATCGCGAAAAGAATATTTTTCAATTTTATATATATCTATCTTCTGCAAAATAACTTTACCTGACCCTATATTTACTGTACAGGTCTCACTGCTCTCATCCTCCACTATTCCTTCAATATTCTGTCCATTTTTCAATAAAACCAAATCCGCGAACGCGCAATCATAAAAGAAGACAGCACTCAACATCTGCAAATATAAAAATGCATAGATTTTTATTCTCATATGATTAATTTTATTCTTCATATATTTATTACAATATTTTCTATTTAACTTACTTATAATATCATATATTAGATAGATAAACTATATATTTTAGCTTTGATACATGGGCTTAACAACTCTTAAAAGTCCATCATTATGCTAAAATAATTAAACATATTTTCTATCAATAATATTAAATTTCCCCAATTTAATTATAAACACCAGTTGTCATCTTTAGCCTTAACCCAAACAATTCAGTTAGCATTATTTGCCCGGAGGGTCGACTCCAAAATTTTCAGGGGAAAGCCCGTTAGGGTAAAAAGACAAAGTTACCTTAGCAAAATGTAAAGGTATTATTTTGTACATCGCAGTTTTCACATAAGCATTTCGTTTATTATTCATTGCGTATAAAGGTTTTTTTCAAATGCATTTTCCGGGTTAATTGTTTTCAATAACCTTACTTCCTTATACCATTGACTTTTTATAGCAAATATGTTATTAATTATTTTATATGAATGATATAATTCAAAGGTTACAAAAAGAATTAGATAAAGTTCGCTCACAGTTATACATTTTCTATGAATTAAACAAGGCCATGAGAACAACTCTTCGGCTTGATGAAATAACCTATATTATTTTGACTGGCATTACTGCTCATGCAGGCCTGGGATTCAATCGAGCTGTTCTATTATTCTTAGATAATGATAAAAAAAATGTTCAAGGATTTATGGGCATAGGTCCCATGGACAGCAAGGAATCCGGAGCTATATGGCATAGCATAGAAAAAGATAAAAAAAATTTATACGATCTTATTGATAATTATAACTTCATTAAAACTTCCAAAAACATGGCTTACCTGTTTATTGAATTTATAAGATCTCTTACTTTTGAATATTGTTCTGAAAACAAAATATTATTTGATTCGCTTCAAACAAACAATACCTTCCATTTTAAAAAATTAAGCAGCAGTGAATTTCAAGATGATCCTTTAATTCAAAAATTAAATCTAGAAGAATTTCTTATTTGCTCTTTATGGATAAAAAACCAAGCAAAAGGTATAATAATAGTCGATAATTGTGTCACTAAAAAACCTATTGAGCCCGATGATATCAAAATTTTTAATATGTTTATTGAACAAGCTTCCGGGGCGATAGAAAACTCTCAATCTTTTGAAAGCACTCTCACTAAAGCTCATACTGATTCATTAACTTCCCTATGGAATTATGGCTATTTTCAATATAAATTAGATGAAGAATTAATAAAAGCTAATTCTATAAAGTTACCCCTTTCAGTAATGATGATAGATGTTGATGATTTTAAAAAATTTAACGATGCTTATGGCCACATTCAAGGAGACAATGCCTTAAAAGAATTAAGCGCAATAATTAAAGAAAATTGCCGTAAAATAGATATTTTATGCCGTTATGGCGGTGAAGAGTTCTCTTTAATACTGCCTAATAACAATAAACAGGATGCTAATTTACTCGGAGAAAGGATTCGTAAATCAATTGAACAAAAAGAAATAATATCCTATAATTTTACCGTAAGCATAGGTATTTCTTCTTATCCTGAAGATGGATTAAATAAACTAACAATTATTAATCAAGCTGATAAATCCTTATATCAAGCTAAACGAAACGGTAAAAACCAAGTAGTTCTCACCTAAAAAGGGACTGTTTCTAAACGCAACAATCCCTGATTACACAGATTGAAAATATTAGCTTTTTATTATTGAAAATTTCTTTTATGTATAAAACATATCATGGTTGCTTTTCTGTGTTATCTATAAATCTGAATATTTTTTTACTCTAGGAAGGAACTTGTTCTGAAGCTAGCTGTTCCGAATCAACTTGTTCTGAAGCAAATTTTACCGAAACCATTTTGGATATCCCTTTCTCCTGCATAGTTACTCCATACAAAACATCTGCATTGCTCATTGTTTTTTTATTGTGGGTAATAACTATAAATTGAGATTCCCTTGAAAACTTTTTCAAAAGATGATTAAATCTATCGACATTGGCTTCATCTAAAGGCGCATCTATTTCATCTAGAACACATAAGGGTGATGGTCTAACTTGAAAAATAGCGAATATTAAAGCTATTGAAGTCAAAGCCTTTTCTCCACCGGAAAGCAAAGAAATATTTTGAGATTTTTTTCCGGGCGGC
This sequence comes from Candidatus Omnitrophota bacterium, assembly GCA_023135905.1. Classification (GTDB taxonomy): domain Bacteria; phylum Omnitrophota; class Gorgyraeia; order Duberdicusellales; family 4484-171; genus JAGLSE01. The sequence goes on along the minus strand of JAGLSE010000019.1, from coordinate 29,841 downwards.
TGGACCTCTATTTCCACTCCTGATTCTAAAATATTATTTGGATCCAAAAGAATTAACCGTGCGTTTCCTCCGTTAAATAAAAACTTAAAATTTTTCTTAAATTCTACTTCTATCTTTCTAAATGTTTCTAAAAAAAGTTCTTTTGATGTTTTATTTATTTTATATATAGCCTTCATTAATTTATCTTTTGATGTGACTAAATCCAGTTTTTGCGCATCAAGAAAATCTTCCCGTTTCTTTAATTCTTGAAACTCTTCAATGGCTACTAAATTAACTTCCCCTAAAGATTTAACATTTTTTTGCAATTTTTCTTTCAATACTAACAGGTTATCCTTAGCTTCTGTTATCTCACCCATTGTTCCCGAATTAAATTCTAATTCATAAACCTGTTTAAGATAATTTTTAATTTTCTCTTTTTCATATTCTAAATTTTGTATCTCCATCTTTTTACTATATGCAGCTGCTCTTACCTCTTGATTTTCTTTATCTAACTTATGGGTAAGTATTTTTGAATCTTCAATCTCTCCGTTTAATAACAACTCTGACTGTTCTACTTTTTGTTTTTTCTGCGCATAGTTATTAATTTCTTCTTTATACTGAATAATCTTTAATTCAAAACCTTGAATTTGTTCATTAAATGTCCCTATTTTTAAACTATTATCTTCTATTTCTTTATCAATTTGACTTAAATTATTTCGAATATTATTCATTTCATCCTGAAAAAATAAAATTTTAGCGCTCAAAGCATCTTTTTCTTTATAAAGAGAATTTTTTTCAGCTTGACTACGATTAATATCAATTTCAATCTCGTTCACCTTCTCTCTGTCTTTAGACACAATATCCTGGCTGGTTATAAAGTCATTATTGGCATTATTTAAATGGGTGTCACAAATAACTAATTCCTGTTCTATTAAAAGTTTTCTTTCTTCCGAAACCTCTATGTCCTCTAAGGTAGACTTTACCTCTTGATTCAATAATTCAAATTCCTCTTCTAATCTATCCACCTCCCTAGTAAGGACATCTTTCTCTTGTAATTTTTCTTGTAATTGCTCTTTTAAATCATCTATTTTAGTATTTTCAAATTCTAATTCTTCTATAACCTGAGTTTTTATTTTATCCAAATCCTGCAACCGGCTTATGTGATCATTTATTTCTCTCTGGGTTGCACTTATCTTTTCTTCTAATTGTTTTTCATCAAAAGAAAGTACTTTCGCTTCTATTTGGGCTTTATATTGGCAGCCGTCTTGACTAAATACTACATCCTTTAATGAAGCCACTACTTTATTAATATTTTTAGGTTCTTCTTTAAAAATAACAGTGATATTTGTTGTATTAGAAAAAGTTTCAAATTTAGTACTAAAATCTTTTAAAAACTCATATGAAGCTTTTAATTCTAACAATTCTTTTTCTTTTTCAACAAGTTCACCTTTAAGCTTTTCTATACTAACATTTACTTCTTTTTCCTTTATTATTAAATTAATTTTCTTATCTTGCAGAAGTCTCAAAGACTCTTGAGTAATTAAAACATCTTCCTGAGATACTGTTAGACTTTCTTTATTATCGGTTAAAAGTGTATCTAATTTAGCATTATCTATTATTAATCTTTTTTTCCTATTGATTAAAGATGATAGTTTAGCTTGTATTTCTATCAACGTATTATGACACTGAGCTTTTTCCTCTTCTAAATCAACTATTTTCATTTTATCGTTGACTGTTTCTTTCTTTTCCCTTTCTATTTCAATTTTAAGAGCTTCCTTTTCTGATTGTAAAATTTTAACCTTATCATCTAATTCCAAAACACTCTTTTCTATAACTAACATCCTTTCTTTTTCCTCTTGATTTCGTTTTTCTTGTAAATCAAGCCTCTGATTAAGATTAATTTTTGATTGCTTAAGAGTTTCATTTCTCCCTTCTAACTCTTTTATCCTCTGATTATTAACTTCTATATGACTTGTAAAATTTTCAATTTGCGCGCTTAAAGATACTATCGCAGTGGTCGCTTCTTCTAATCTAACTCTTATAACCTTTAGCTGACTGTTCAAGCTTTCCCATTTTTCATTAACTTCATTTAATTGGTTAGATTTTTCTTGTTCGTTATTTTTAAAAATATCTAATTCTTCCAATAATTTACCAATATCTTTCTCTAAATCAAAAACCTTCAAACCAGCTATTTTTTGTTCAACCTCTATAAGTTCTGAATAAACTATTTTATATTTCTTAGCTTTTGAAACCTGTCTTTCTAAATAACGAGTTTGCCTCCTTACTTCAGTTAATATATCCTCTAAACGTAACAAATTATCATCAGTCTCTTTTAGTCTTCTTAATGCTTCTTTTTTTCTTTCTTTATACTTTACTATGCCGCTAGCTTCATCAAAAATTGCTCGCTTATCCTCTGGTTTATAACTTAAAAATATCTCTATCTTACCTTGTTCAATAAAAGAATAAGTTGACTCACCTACACCTGTTCCCATAAACAATTCCTGAAGATCTCGCAGCCTTACAATATTTTTATTCAGTGAATACTGACTTTCGCCGGAACGATACAGACGCCTTGTTATGGATACTTCATTATAATCTATTGGTAAATACTTATCTTCATTAAAAAAATTTAAAGTAACTTCAGCATAATTTAAAGGAGAATGACGTTCAGTACCGTTAAAGATGATATCTTCCATCTTAGAGCCTCTTAAAGACTTAGGACTTTGTTCTCCTAATGCCCATTTAATAGCATCAAAAACATTAGACTTACCACATCCGTTTGGCCCAACAACTACTGTTATACCTGATTCAAATTTAAGAGAAGTTTTTTCGGGGAATGATTTAAAACCAAATATGACTAATTCTTTTAAATACATAATAACTTTTTAATAATCTATTATTTAGCTAAACAGCTAAACATTTAGGTTTTTCTTTCAATTTCTGAATCAACAAAGGAATAATTTTAAATAAATCTCCCACTATTCCAAAATTAGCTACCTTAAATATTGGGGCATCAGGATCTTTATTTATAGCTATTATGGTCTTTGAAGACTGCATACCCACCAAATGCTGAATTTGTCCTGATATCCCGCAAGCAATATATATTTTAGGACAGACAGTTCTTCCTGTTTGCCCTACCTGATGAGAATAGGGAATCCATCCGGCATCAACACAAGCTCTTGATGAACCTACTGCCGCACCCAATACTTCCGCAAGATCTTCTACCAGTTTAAAATTCTTTAATTCCTGCAATCCTCTGCCACCGGATACAATAATATTTGCTTCAGACAAATTGACTGTAGCGATTGCTTCTTTTATAAAATCTAAAAATTTTATTCTTCCGTCTAAATCGTTCTCATTAAAATTTTCTTTTATTATTTCACCAACTCTAGAAATATTATTTTCTGATTCCGGCATAACTTTATGCCGAACTGTAGCCATTTGCGGCCTAAAATTTGGAGAAACTATCTGTGCCATAATATTACCGCCAAAAGCAGGGCGAGTTTGTATCAAAATTTTCTTGTCTTTATCTATATCCAAACCTGTACAATCAGCAGTCAAACCGGCATACAAATTTACAGCTATTCGTGAAACCAAACTTCTTCCTGTAGTAGTTGCTCCTGCTAGAATAATTTCCGGTTTATATTTATCCACCAAACTTACAATAGCTTTTGTATAATTTTCGGAAATATAATGTTCTAAATTATCTGAATCAGCAACAAATACTTTATCTGCACCCCGATGAATCAAACTTTGAGCTCGATCAGCTATACCTTTTCCCAATAAAACTGCACCTACATAAGTATCCAGATCTTTCGCTAATTCTCTGGCTTTAGCTAAAAGTTCAAAAACTACTGATGAAATTTCCCCATCCCTTTGTTCGGCAAAAACCCATACACCTTTATAATTTGAAAGATCATTATCTGTAATTGTTTTTCTTAATATTTTGATTGCTTCAAACTTACAGCTATCCACACAACTCCCGCAAAGAGTACACTTATCATAATCAATAACAGCCTTATTCTTATCAATGATTAAAGCATTAACTGGACAAACCTTCAAACACAAACCACAACCAACACATTTTTCTAATACAATTCTTATACCACTCATAATAAATCCTTTATTTCTTTTACCAGTTCATTCACTATTTCTTCTGGTTCTCCTTTAAAAATTTTTCCTCCTTCCTTATGCGGCGGAGTAAAAATTTTAATCACTTGAGTAGGCGAACCATTCAACCCAATTCTATCTTCCTCTAAATCTATATCCTTATTATTCCATGAAATTATTTCTGCTCCCCTTGCTTTCATTTTACCTCGAAGCGAAGGCATCCGAGGTTCATTAATCTCTTTCACTACAGTAATAAGCGCAGGCAGCTGCAATTCTAAAATTTCATAACCTTCTTCTAAAAGTCTTTCAACAATAATAACATTAGGTTTTGTATCTAAATGAACTGTATCTATTTTCCTAACATAAGTTGCCTGCGGCAAATCCAGATGCGTTGCAATACCAGGACCTACCTGTGCAGTATCACCATCAGATGCTTGTTTTCCGCAAATTATCAAATCATAATCTTTTATTTTTTCTATAGCTTTCGATAAAATCAAACTCGTACCCCATGTATCTGACCCGGCAAAAACTCTATCTGATAAATGGATAGCTTTATCTATACCTAAAGAAATAGCTTCCCTTAAAACATCTTGTGCTTGTGGCGGCCCCATTGTTAATACTGTAGTAGTCCCCCCAAAACGTTCTTTTAATCTTACAGCTTCCTCTATTGCATACATATCAAAAGGATTTATTATAGAATCAACTCCTTCTCTAATTAACGTATTCGTTTCAGGATTTATTTTTACATCAGTTGTATCGGGAACTTGTTTTATACATACAATTATATTCATAACCTTCTCCTCTTAAATTTTTAAAAAAGAAAACAGTTTCCAACTAAAAATCAATTCCAGTAATTTGTTTATAAACTTGTCTATATTTATCTTGTGTTTTTAAAACAATATCTTGAGGTAAAATAGGCGCAGCAGAATTCTTATCCCATCCTGATAATTCTAAATAATCTCTAACAAATTGTTTATCAAAACTTGATTGTGGTTTACCTCGCTTATAACTATTTTTCGGCCAAAACCTAGACGAATCCGGAGTTAAAACCTCATCAATTAAAACTATTTTATTATCTAAAATTCCAAATTCAAATTTTGTATCAGCAATAATAACACCTTTTTCATCAGCATACTGATCAGCTTTTTTATAAATAGCAATACTGACATCCCTCAACTGATTAGATAATTCTTCGCCAATGGATTGTTTCATATATTCAAAACTAACATTTTCATCATGCCCTGTTTCGGCCTTAGTCGCGGGAGTAAATATAGGTTCTGCCAATTTGTCCGATTCTTTTAAATCAGCCGGTAAATCTATACCGCAGACTTTTCTATTATTTTTATACTCTTTCCAACCAGAACCTGAAATATATCCTCTTACCACACATTCAAAAGGAACAACTTTACATTTTTTGGTTATCATAAACCTATCTTTAAGAATATCTTTATCTTGAGGATTTTGCAGTACTGCCGGTAATCTATCCAAATCCGCAGATATAAAATGGTTTTCTGTCACACCCTTTAGAAGATCAAACCAAAACAATGAAATCCTGGTTAATATTTTACCTTTTTCAGGAATAGGTGTAGGTAAAATATAATCAAAACAAGATATTCTGTCAGTTGCTACAATTAAAAGGTTATCTCCCAAATCATAGACATCTCTTACCTTGCCTTTTTTGTAAATATTTAATTGATTCAAAGCACTATCTACAACCACTAATTACCCTCCTCTATAAAATTCTCATCTACGTTTTCTAAATTTTTTAACCTTAAAGGATACCTAGCATTTTTATGTGAAGGAGAAATTTCTTCGCCCTCATGGCCAGTCTTCCCAGGAAACCATTCGCTTGAAAAATTCATTAAATCATTATTTACTAAACAAGATAATTTTTCAAAATTTTCTTTATCCTGTTTAGACTTTAAAAGTCCCAATTAATCTTTATTAATAATTGCCTCTTTCATTAATATTCCCCTCTTATCAATTGAACAATATTCTTATTTTAATTTACTAATATTTTTCTTAAGAAGCTTAATTTACCATAACATCAGAATATTGGCAAGGATTTTAAGAAATCTAAGAACATATTTATTAAACACCCAAAATATCTTAGAATATATAAAAATTATGTCTAAAGTTCTTTATTTTTAAACTCATTGCAAATAAAATAGATTATCGCAAAACAAAAGGCAAAATTTTATATTTTTACTATTTCGTCCTCATCTATTCAAAATAATATTAAAAATTTAATTGTATTTTATAAAGCTAACCTACTTTTAGGCCTATTCCTATTCTTAACAAGGCACTCCCCATATATCTTGGGCATAATTTTTAATAGTTCTATCGCTTGAAAATATCCCTGATTTCGCTACATTTATTATCGATTTCTCTGTCCAAAGTTTCTTATTCTTATAAAGTTCTGAAATTTTATCCTGAACCCCACAATAACTATCAAAATCAGCACAAATAAAAAATGGATCGTAAGTCATCAAATTATCAAGAATTAGATTAAATATGCCCTCTTCACCTGTCGAAAAAAAATTGTTTCTAATAAGATGAATAATTTCCCTTAACATCTCCGATCTATTTATATATTGTTGCGGGTTATATCCTTTTTCCTTTAATTCCTGAATTTCATTTACCTTTAACCCAAACATAAACATATTATCTTTCCCTACAGCTTCACACATCTCTATGGTAGCACCATCATAGGTACCTACAGTTAAAGCTCCATTCATCATAAATTTCATACATCCGGTACCTGAAGCTTCCATACCTGCCGTAGATATCTGCTCTGATAAATCACTTGCCGGAAAAATATTTTCAGCTAAAGAAACTCTATAATTTTCCAAAAATAAAATTTTTAGTCTATTCCTAATAGTTTTATCTTTATTTACTACTTCTGCTATATTGTTTATAAATTTAATAATCAATTTTGCCATAGTATAACCTGGAGCTGCCTTGCCTGACACAATAAAAGTTTTTGGAACAAACTCTGCTTTTGGATCCTTTTTTATTTTAAGATATTCCGAAATAATAAACAATCCAAACATCAACTGTCTTTTATACTCATGTATCCGTTTAACTTGAACATCAAACATAGATTCCGGATTTACAATAATACCGGTTGTCTTCCGAATATAATCTGAAAGCTCAATCTTATTGTTTTTTTTTATCTCCTGCCATTTCAGGCAAAACGAACTATCTTTACTGAAAGGATAAAGTTTTTCTAAATCTAAAGAATTTGTAGTCCAGGTATCACCAATTACCTCAGTAATTAAATTAGAAAGATTTGTATTCGATTTTTGAAGCCATCTACGTTGAGTTATACCATTAGTTTTATTATTAAATCTTTCCGGATATAAATCATAAAAATCTTTAAAAAGCTGATTTTTTATAAGTTCAGAATGCAATTTTGAAACTCCGTTAACGGAATGAGAACCTATTATACTAATAACTTCCATACGTACTTTCTTGCAATGACCCTCTTCAATTATAGACATTCTTCTTAATCTATCATTATCTCCGGGATAATTAATAGATACCTCTTTTAAAAAACGTAAATTCATTTCATATATAAGCTCTAAATGCCTGGGAAGAATTTCTCCTAAAACAGTAACCGACCATCTTTCTAAGGCCTCAGGCATAACCGTATGGTTTGTATAAGCAAAAGTATTTACTGTTATATCCCAAGCAGTATCCCAATCATAATTTTCTTCATCAATTAAAATACGCATTAACTCAATAACTGCAAGAGCAGGATGAGTATCATTAAGCTGAATCGCGACCTTGTTAGGGAACTCTTTAAAATCAATGTTCCCCACTTTAAACCGCCGAATAATATCTGAAATAGATGCTGCTGTAAAAAAATACTCTTGTTTTAAACGCAATTCTTTTCCTTGACTAATGTTATCATTAGGATACAGAACCTTAGATATACTTTCCGAAGAAACCTTATTATAAACCGCGCCTTCATAATCCCCTTCATTAAAATATTTAAGATCAAATTCATCACTACTTTTAGCTGACCATAACCTCAAAGTATTTACAACATCGGTTTTATAACCCGATATAGGTGTATCAAAAGGTACAGCTAAAACATCTTCTGTATCTACCCACTTAACTCTTAACTTCCCTTTTGAATCCTGAAACATATGAGTGTGCCCATAAAACTGCACTTTAGCCATATACTCTAATCGAGAAAACTCCCAAGGATTACCTTTACTAAGCCATTTATCCGGAGATTCTACCTGATAACCATTCTTAATTCTTTGATTAAAAATACCGTAATCGTACCTAATACCATAGCCATTAGCCGGTATCCCTAAAGTTGCCATTGAATCTAAAAAACAAGCCGCCAATCTACCTAATCCGCCATTACCTAAACCGGCATCAGTCTCACAATCATGCATGATTTTCAAATCAATACCTAAATCTTCCATAGCAATTTTAACTTCATTTTCAATATCTAAATTAGCTATATTTGTGCCCAACAAACGGCCTATCAAAAACTCCAAAGACAGATAATATACTCTCTTTAAATTTTGTTTATGATACCTCTGTTGAGTAGCAATCCATCTTTCAATTATTCTATCTCTAATCGTAATAGCTAAAGCCATAAAATTATCGTCCCAGGTGGCACTATGCTCATCCTTAGCCAATGAATACTGCCGTTTAGAAAGAAACGAACGTTTAATCCCCTCTTTAGTCATATCTCTATAAACAATTTCCCAATTTACAGCTTTTTTCTTACCACACATATTACACCCCTGGTTTTTAAATTATTTTATAAACTTTAAAGTTTATAAAATTTGATCAACTAAATCACAGTACCCGAAGGAACTATTATATTTTTTGGTATAATAACAATTCCATCCCTTATTGAATACATTTCCGATTCAAAGTAATCAATATTTTTTTCGTTTAATATTTTTACTTTTGCTCCAATACGAGCATTTTTATCAATAATAGCTTTTTTTATAACACTTCCCTTTCCTATACCGATAGGAGGTATTCCTCTTTTTTTATCTTTTTCAATATCCTCAATCGATTGATAAAAATCTCCGCCCATTATTATTGAATCTTCAATTTTTACAGATTCTAAAATTCGGCTTCTCAACCCAATAACTGAATGTTTTATATGACAATTAAGCAATATTGACCCGTCTCCCAAAATAGCATTTTCAATATGAGAATTTTCTATTTTAGCCGGAGGCAAATAACGGGGTCTAGTAAAAAATTGCCATTGTTCATTAAATAAATCCAAAGGAGGTAAAGAATTTGTAAAAACAATGTTTTCTCTAAAAAATGATTTAATCGTTCCTATATCTTTCCAATACCCTTTATGCACATAAGCAAAAGTAGAATGATTTGGAAAAGAATCAGGAATAATTTCTTTACCAAAATCAGTCTTCTTATTATCTAATATCTTATCCAAAATATTCTTATCAAAAAGATATATGCCCATTGAAGCCAAATAAAACTCTTTATCCTCAATTTCTATAGACATACCTTTAACAGCACTCTCATTTTGAGGTTTTTCAATAAAATTTTTAATTCTAAATTGAGAATCGGCACACATTATTCCAAACTCTTTTATTTGATCAGAAAAAACAGGATTACAAGCTATAGTTATTTGAGATTTTTTTTCCAAATGAAATTTTAACAAATTTCTAAAATCCATTTTATATAATTGATCACCCGAAAGGACTAAAACATACTTTATCTTGGGATCATTAAAATGTTTTAAGCATCTACGCACAGCATCAGCACTACCTTGAAACCAATCCGCGCTATCTTTAGATTGTTCAGCTGCCATTATTTCTACAAACCCTTTTGAAAAACTATCTAACTTATAAGTCCTTGCTATATGTTTATTAAGTGACTCTGAATTAAATTGCGTTAAAACATATATTTGATTAAAACCGGAATTCAAAGAATTACTGATAGGTATATCTACTAATCTATACTTTCCGGCAAAAGGTACTGCCGGTTTTGACCTATCTTTTGTAAGAGGAGAAAGTCTACTCCCTCTACCTCCGCCTAACACTAAACATAACACTTCCGCCACACTTCACCTCATTTTCTATTTCGGACAGGTCACAACCTGTCCTACAGATTAATACTAACTAAATTATAAATTCAAATAACAAAAACACAAAACAAAAAAAATTTATTACAGGCGAAAACATGGTTTCACCTGTACATTTTTAATATATTATTAATATTTTTTTCTAAACAATTTTATGACATTCTGCGTTAGCAGAATTTATGACGCGAATGTAATAAACATATGACGTTTCGCGCAGCGAAACTTATGATTTCTTGCTATAGAAAAATCCTACACCCCAACCCTCAACCAAATCTCTTTATTATATTCTTCTTTTTCCTATGAGCTGAGTACTAACAGCTAAGAGCTTCTACTAAAGCCCTAGTCTATTAGCCTTTTCGTCTCTGAATTATTTCCTTGCCTCTTCGGCAAATTTCCTTAGCATAGTCAGTCCATATTCCGGACCCCCAATAACGAAAACAACTGGTCTGAGAAAGAAGCAAATAAAGCAAAGCTTCTCTATAAACCGCATCTGTTGTGTTGACCTCATCTTTATCAAACCTCTCATGAAACTCAGCACTTAATTTGTTTATAGGGTCTAATACATCTTGATACCCGTGCACCCAATTTTTATCACTTGTCCATGAGGCTTTATCCAAATTAAACCCTGGATATTTATCTTTTGCTTTCTCAATAGCTTTATCAGCTGCTCCGGGATAAAACTTATCAAAAAATTTCCATATTTTATTTTGAGATATCGGCTGAACCGGAATAAAATCTTTTAATTCAATTCCAATTTTTTTTATAAATTCTAAATATTCCGAGCCATTCATACCAACTACACCTTCGGTAGTTATCTCTGAATAAACACTATTATATTTGGGGGGAAATTCATTCATTATTACCCCGCCATTCTCCCCGTCACTAATTTGCAAGACAAACGGCGGTATAGTTTTACCACAAAAATCCTCCCTATGTTTAGATTTAGCTTCATAATAAGGCTGCATTTGACCAACAAGCTTAGTATCAGAACCTTGTGTTTTAATGAGTACCGCAATTGTCTCAACATCACCTAAAGAATTCTTAGCTATAAGTTTATGAGGTATATACGGATTCCTTATACCTGTTCCGTCAAGATTTTCTATAGTATGTTCTTGAACCATTACCCATTCATAGCCGCATTCTTTTAAAGCTTTTACATATTCATAACATGTATCAGGATGTATAGGAAGATGCATCTCAGGAGGAGAAAATCCTTTTACGCGTTTAAGAGCTTCAACCCCGAATATAGAGGAAAAATGCTGCTGCCAAGCTAATATATGCAGTTTTATATCCGGTATAGGCGTAGATGGAACAACCGAATGAGACCACATTGTTCCTAACCACTCAACATACCGATAATAATTTGAATCACAAGTTATTAATTTTAAATTATCCAAAACTTTTCTATCCTTCAACTGCTCCAACCCCCAAAAGAGATTACCTGAATAGTCTAACATTACTCTAGGATTTTTCCCTTCACTGACAAGATCTCTTATAAAATTCGACATCCTGGAATAACACGAAAGGAAAACAGATGCATTATGATTATCTCCTATATCCGGATGATCAAGCATATACTGAATGTTATTTATTAAATCCGCGTTTTTAAGGTCAGGACTATCAGATAAAATGGTAGGCTGATGCATATGAAGAGCTAGACCAAACGTAGAAATCACCTTATCGATATTAATATTAGAGATTGAAGCATAATCATCTTTTTTAAGACGGCTTATCTCTTGTATTTTTTTTTCCTTTCCAGTTATTTCAGGGTAATTAACCATTTTAAAGACTCCTTACTTTTTCTTTTTTTTGTTTCAATAAATCTAAAGATGAGACAAAAAATTTACCGCAATCAATTTGTGAATATATATTGTCTTTATACTCAATTTCTTTCAACCATTCTTCATCTATAGTATTGTTTAACATATCATGATATATCCTGGTAAATCTGTTAATATGTGTTTTTACTCTTTTATGGGCATAAGGAACCATAGTTCCAGTTTTCATAATGAATGCCCAATCGCTAGACTGAGCCAACACAATTTCTCTCCCTGCTTGATTAAGTGCTCGTTTAAATAAATTATCATTACATTCATTCATATATCCGGAAAATTTATCAGCCAATTCGTTCATTCTTTCTCCAGCTTTATGAATATGCCTATATAACCAATCGTTACTCCCTTCAACCCAAAATTCGTTATATCCTTTATACCCCCAACTGGAAGCCGACGGCATACTTATTTGATTTATAGGATACTCAAAAAGATATTCATAAGGCGTAATCATTTGTATAGTATCTTGATCGTAAAAAATTTTGCGAGCAAGAAAATCTATCCACATAGGGCCTTCAAACCACCAATGACCGAATAATTCAGCATCATACGGAGCAACAATAATCGGTTTTCTATCCATAAAACTGGATAGATGTTCCACCTGTTTTTGCCGGTTATACATAAAATTACCTGCGTGAATGGCAGCCTTATCGCGAGCCCAATCCGGTTGGTAAGCTTCCTTATAAGATGATTTACCGGTTATTCTCCAATATTTCAGCCCAGTATTTATTCGTAACCCCGAAGGATGTATATACGGTTTAATATAATTATAATCTAATTCATAACCTATATCCTTATAATATTCCCTATAATCGACATCACCAGGGTAACCTTCTTTTGAACTCCATACTTGTTTTGAAGACTCAATATCTCGCCCAAACACGGCTACTCCACTCGGACAATATAAAGGAGCATAAACTCCATATTTCGGTACAGGATCAGCATTCAAAATACCATGAGAATCAATAAAAAAATATTTAATACCCGCATCCTTCAACACTTTATCTACTCCAGGAAAATATCCGCATTCAGGAAGCCAAATCCCGCGAGGTAGCCTGTCAAAAGTTTTAGTATAATGTTCAACCCCTATATGCACTTGAGCTCTTACATCTGAAGAATTAACATTAAGCAAAGGCAAAAATCCATGGGTAGCACAACAACCTATAATCTCTAAGTAACCTTTATTCTGAAATTCTTTAAAAGCATTTACAATATTTCTATTATATCTATGTAAAAAAGTTTCTTTGGCCTCATTTAACTTTCTATTATACATCAAAGCTAAACCGTGAAAATTAGGATCATCCCCAGTTCTATCCATTTCTTTCTCGGAAAGTTCGATCATTTTATCTAAATGTCTAACATATCGGTCTTGAAGTAAAGGATCTTCTAACATTGAAATCAAAGTAGGAGTCATAGACATTGTAACTCTAAAACCAACCCCATCTTTAATCAGCTTTTCATAAACTTTTATTAAAGGTATATAGGTTTCTGTTATAGCTTCATACAGCCAATTTTCTTCAAGAAAATTCTCATGCTCCGGATGACGAACATATGGTAAATGTGCATGCAGTACAAGAGAAAGATAACCTTTAAACATTTAAAAACTCCTTTATAACAAAATATTGTATTTTTCTAAATCTATCAATCTTGGATAAAAGCTTCGCTAGCTCCCATAAAATTCACAGAGAAAGACTCACTTGCGCCGGGAAAAACGACGGTAGTTGACTCACTGTCACCTATAAAAGCCCTCTCCTCAGATGAGCCTTTTATCCTATTTTTACTATAATACCCTTTAGACAGTTTTGAAAGAATCTTTTCCCTTTCTTCGTCACTTGCCCCTTTCAAAAACAATAAATACGGTTTATAATTTTTAGCCAAATCTTTTTTTAACAATACATCTTTTAAAGAAGGGTGCCATTCTTTATAATAATTCCTTATATCTTCTTCAGTAAGATAAATGGTTTTTGTATACTTCTTATTCGAAGATTTATGCCCTAATTCATTATTCTTTTTATCTGTCTTTATCCTAGCCATAATATAACGTGAATGTTCTTTTTCATCTATAAATTTCATCCACATTTGTTCTGTTCTCGGAGAATATCCTATTCTAGGGGTATTAACACAATTTGATCTGCTTAAAGCAAAAAATTCGCCGGATTGAACCCGAATTCCTATTTCACCAACATAAGATACATTATCTGTCCACAAATTAATATGCCAATTATTTATATACGCGCCTACACCAATATCAAAATAATGATTAGCATTTTTCCCATTAAAATCAACTAACGAAACTTCATACAACCGCAATATTGTTTGAGCCCCTGATATTTCATTAGAACTAAATTTTTCATTTAAACTTTTCCATGCAGTTTCAGATATTTCCCAATAAGCATAAATCCAAAAAGGATCTCTTACCAACAATTTTAGATATGTGGTGCCATAATGAGAGGGTAATTCCTGTTCATCTGAAAAAGATATGGATTTCTGAATGTTTTTTTTTGATTCTGATTGAGGATTAACTTTTGTGGAACTATCCGTATTCACTGATTTTTCCAAAAAATCCGATTCATTTTTATAACCGGCAATAATTTCATTTTCGATACTATTATTTTTGGAGACCAATTTTTTTTTTACTTTAATTAATTTAGACTTACCTTTTACCGGCTTATTTGTTTTGGTTATTTTTTTTAAACCTTTAGTTAAAGCCGGCTTATTTTTCTTCTTACTTAAAGTTGCGGAGACCAACTTTTTTTTTGCTTTAATTAATTTAGAATTACCTTTTGCCGACTTATTTGTTTTGGTTATTTTTTTTAAAACTTTAGTTAAAGCCGGCTTATTTTTCTTCTTACGTAAAGTTGCAGAAACTAAACTCTTACCTGCCGTAATATTTTCTCTTTGTTTAGCGGGACTAATAACTTTCTTAACACGAGGAATGCTTTTATTAGCTTTCAGCTTCTTATTCAAGCCTTCTCCTTTTAAATAAATTAACTACAATAAGCTTCCAACACTTGATCTGAAATAGAATCCCAAGAAAATGCTGACTCAACAGCTATCCTCCCATTTTTACCCATCCATCTTGCATGACCTAAATCTTCCAACATCGTTCCAAGGCCCCAAGCAACAGAATCAGGTGTAGGATATATCTTCAATCCATTAACATCATGCCAAACTATCTCACCCGGTCCTCCATTAACACTAGCAACAACCGGTTTACCCGCACTCCATGCTTCAAGAGTTACTATACCGAAGGGTTCATTCCTGCTTGGAATACATACAATATCGGAAGCCTTATACAAATCTATTAAACGCCATCCATTATGATATCCCAAAAAATTTGCAAACTGGCTTACTCCCAAAGAATAAGCTTTCTCCTCTACACTCCATTTCATCTCACCATCACCCACAAATATAAACTTAACATTTGTATGGTACTTCAAAATATGAGGAATAGCTTCAACGAGCAAGTCCGGACCTTTTTGATAAACCATCCGTCCTACAAACAAAACAATAACATCTTCAGGATTGATTCCATATAGTCTTCGGACTGCTTTTGGGTCTATCCAACCCTCAAATTTACTACAATCAATACCATTGTAAATAGAATGTATTCTATCTTCCGCCATCTCATACATCCATGAAACTTCGCTTCTTAAATAATTAGATACCGCGATAACACTATCAGCAAAATGGATTGCGCTTCTTTCATAATCTCTTATTCTACCAGAATGACCTTCAAAAAAATTATTACCACACCTGCCATACTCTGTAGAATGAACAGTAAAAATAGATTTATGATTCCTTGTTTCCTTTATCCATTTAATTGCGTTAGCTACAAGCCAATCATGCGCATGAATAATATCAAACTTACCAATGTGATCTTCCGTTTGGAAAAAACATTTAACAAATGAAAGGCACATATTATCAATCTCTTTCACAAAATCGCTATCAGAAGGGAACGGACATCTATGGTAATGAACACCGTGTATATGTTCATACCACGATTGTCCTTCTTTGCCTATACGCGTAAAAACATGTACCTCATGACCTTTACGCTCAAGCGCGCAGGCCAATTCCGTCACGTGAAAGGCAACTCCTCCCACACTTATAGAATGCAAACTTTCCCAAGAAAAAAGGGCTATTCTCATTAATTTTAAATTACCCCTCCCAAATGACTAAACCTTAAACACAGAATTTTCTGAGCCGAAAGCATTAGCAATTATTTGGTTATTATCTGGATCAAGAATCCATTGACCATCCACAACAAATTTATATTGATATGTACCCGACTCAAGCTGCAAATCTTTCTTCCACATATCCCCACGCACCTTTTTAAGAGCCACAGAATTCGCATCCCAACCATTAAAATCACCAGCGATGCTTACTGAATTAGCATTAGAAACTTTCAAACTAAACATAACTTTCTTAGCTGCCGTCTTTTTAATTTTTGTTTCTACCTTCTTTGCCATTTCGACCTCCTTTTTAAAAACATGTATATTAAAAACATAAAAACTATATCACCATAATCCTAAAATGTAAATACAGAAATTTAACTATTTTATTAATAATAATTATTAAATTTTAATTATTTTTACGTTTAAGGTTTCAAAAATTTAAACCCTAACTTAACTTTAAATTTAAATTCATTCTTTGTATTAAAATTTACTTTCCAAACCGGAAATATACATGAACCCTGGTAATTTAACTCATAAGCTTTTTCTGACTGAGATACAGTTTTAATTGGAAAATAAAACAAATATTTGGGTTTATCAATCAATTCAAAACTAATTTTACCTCCCCCAACAGAATCCACTATATTAAAATTCGCTGTATTATTGGCGCATCCTTTTTCTTCTACCCCTCCTAAAATTTGACCTTCAGCTTTATAACAATATCTATCGGAATTCAAATAAGGCATAGTAAAATTAAATTCCGCACCTATCAATAAATCACTATATTTACCATTTATTTTTTTTACATTGCAAATAAATTCTATTCCACTTTTTGAATTTATTTGTATCTGTTTATTTAACAGCACTGATCCGTCCAAAAAAAATGATTTTCTTTTTAAATTAATTCCCTTAGCTTTAATTACTGTCTCATACTTTCCTGTTGAAAAATCTCCCAGTTCTTCATAATCAGAGTTTATAAGCTCTTCCAAATTAATATCTTTTTTTACAAAATATGTTCTAAAAAACATTCTTGGATATTTATCGTAAACAAGCGCTTCTTTTAAAGCGGGATCGACTTCCCTACAATCATCGTGTATTGTTGCGACTTTTGAATCATCATGTTGAGGAACAAAGGTTAATATCTTTTCATGATAAATCTCTTTCTTCCTTGATAAAGTATTTATAAAATTAAAAGAAAGAGATTTATAATCAAGTTCCTTTATAACCCCTCCTTCAAAAGGATCAATATAAATAGAAAAATTATTATTTTCCATAATAATTTCATCTTTACCATCTAAATCGAAATCATAATCTTTGATATCTAACCAATTACTTTTATTTTTATGGTTGATAGAATCTAACATTTTATCGGCTTCAATTAAATGATTATAGACTGCACTTCTTAAATGATAAAGATAAAGACCCCCAAATACACCATGCCAATACGCACAATTACACTGCCCCATATACAATTGGATTTTTGCCTTTTCTATATTTTCATTTATCTTTACTTTAACTTGTTTCTCTATTTGTTCTAATTTTGTACTGATATAATACATTCTTTTATTCATTTGATTAGATTCAGGATATTTGGAAAAAAAATTAAGCCAATTCCCATCAGACCATTCCATCATTTCTTTATATGAACCTTGTTTTATATTTATAAATCCCCTGGATTCATTTTTTTCTAAATATTCGGAAAGATGAACCAATTTAATCCATTCTGAATTTTCCTGAAGCATATTAAAGAAATTGCTCAACCATTTGTCTTCAAAAACCCATTTATGAGTTCCCGGCCATTCTCCAAATTTCTCACCATCATCCCCATAAGTCAACAGGACATCTCCCTTCTTTTCACTAACCGACTTCATATAATCTCTTATCTCGTGAGGCATCTTAAACGGTATCATATATCTTAAGTTTTTGTCTGAAGGAAAAACTGCTAATTTTCCTTTCCTCTCACCAGTTAAAAAATAACCATAAATATCTTCCTCATTAACACCTGAACTTTTTAAATGTTCATCATCTAAAATTAAATAACGCAATCCTACTTCTCTGATACTCTTTACTAATCCTAAATCCCAAACACGCTCCGGCAACCACATACCTTTAGGTATAACTCCAAATTTGTTTTTAATATATTTAGACATTAAGTCCATTTGACCTATTCTGTCTTTTTCGGATATAGAAGTAAAAATCGGCTCATAATAGCCTCCCCCCATTATCTCTATCTGATGACGAGAAACCATATTTTCTAAAAGTTTTATTATATTCGGTTCATTTTTATCCAAATAATCCCATAAACAACCTGAAATATGAAAAGTCATTTTCAAGTTAGGATATGCAGATAAAAGTTCTAAAAAAGGTCTATAACAATTATCACAAGCTCTTTTAAAAATATTATCAAAATTCCCTATTGGCTGATGGAAATGCAAGGCTAATCCAAAATATATTTTATTCATTTTTTACCCTAATAAAGTAACCCTAATTTTATTACATACTTTTTAAAGTACCGAATATGACTGAATGGATGCTTGATAAAAATGTAAAAAAGGAGCCCAATATACCATTTCAACTTTTTTCTTTAAACTAAATATATAACCTATTTTATAAAACAACCTACGCTGAAACTGTGGGATTATTCAAAAGATAACGTATCCGATAAGCACAACCTTCAATAGAATTAAATGTAACTTCTGTTGAGACATATACCGATTGAGCATTTATACCTCATACAGCTCCCCCAATAACCGGTTTACCTTTCCAAATCGCCTTCGCAACTCTCGTATTATATGAACCAAAGCCGTGATTACTCCTCTCGACCCTCGAATACGCTCTATTTTCCTCTTGATATTTTATGGATATACGGCTGACGATTCGAAGCTGCTACAAAAGTATATTCTGAAATTTATTCCTTACTAAACCTAAAACTGATTTTTATCCCAAATTTCTGACATAAATTATTTAAATAAAATTAAGAAATATATTATGAATATCTCTATAAACTTTCCTATGAACGATAATTAACAATTTTAATTTTACTTAACAACTGGTTAGGCATATTTACAATAGCATTCTTTTCAGATAAAAATTTTGACCGTCGAATTCCAACTTCTAAAACCTCTACTATTTCTCCGGAATATATTTCAATCATATCTCCTACTACAAAAGGTTTATCAATAAAAATCATAAATCCTGCAATGATATTGAGTAGATTGTCCTTGAATAATAAAACTGCTGTTACCAAAACCACAGTTAACACATTTATTAAATAAGCTGAACGTATTTCAAAAACCGATATTATACCTAAAAAAACAAAAATTTTGATAAGAAGTTTACAACCATAGGAAATAACAGGCACAAACTCTTTATTCAAAGCAGATAAACCGTTAGACGGTATTTTTCCTTTATACCCTAAAAAAAACGCTACAACTGCTTTATGAAAAATAATTCCTATTAAAATAATGTTAGCTATGATAAAGCATTCGTTAAGACTAAAACTCCCTCGCTTAGATAGATAAAAATGAATATTTGTTTTATAAAAATTATGCAGCATTAGAAATATTACCAAAACTAAAGACGGTGAAAGTATTTTTTTCAAAATTTCTCTAAACAATTCCTTGTTACCTTTTTTAATATCTACCATAATCTCTACACCTCCTAAAATTGTTCAAATAATATTTATATTGACTAATATATTTTTCGAATTTTATTATATCACAAAGAGTATCTTTTTCTATTCATGTATTTTGAATAATAAAATTTTTGATGATGCGGCAGATTTTATTATCTTTTATTTGAATAATCGTAATAATATATTTGGTAAACAAATTAAGCCCCATCTTGCTGAAACAAACAACTTTAAATAAAAAAATGTTGACTTCAACTCCCTAATATTTAAAATATTATTTATGCCGTTAATAACTCCCTTTGATCCTTGGGAAAATAAAATATGCAGCTGCCCTAAAAAATACAGTTTATCTCCATATACAGGATGTAGTCATAATTGTCTCTATTGTTACGCCTCATCATATATAAGAGATTTCTCTAAACCTCGAGAAAAAAAAGATTTCTTAAATAAACTCCAACGAGAAATAAAAAAAATACCAGAAAATTCAATAATTGCCATTTCAAATTCCTCAGACCCTTATATCCCTTTAGAAAAAAAACTAAAAATAACTAGACAATTATTAGAAATACTAACATCCTATAAATTAAAAATTAATTTAATAACAAAATCTTCTCTTATATTATCTGACTTAGATTTATTAAAAACCTTCAAATCATTGGTAGTAAGCATATCATTAACCACCTTAAATGAACAATTATCAAAAAAACTAGAGCCTAATGTTTCCTCCCCTCATGAAAGGTTACTTGCAATAAAAAAAATTTCTTATTACCTTCCGGTAGTTTGCCGTTTTGACCCTATAATTTACAATATAAATAATACTGAAATACCGTATATGATAAAAAAGTTGAAACAATGCGGCGTAAAACAAATTATAACTTCAACCTATAAAATCAAACCCGATAATTTCAAAAGGATGATCAACGTTTTTCCTAATCACCAAAAAATTTGGCATAAACTGTACTACAAGGAAGGACAAAGAATAAATAATTCTATTTATTTATCTGAAATATTAAGAAAAAAAATAATTGACCAAATAAGAGATATTTCTTCAAAAGAAAACATACTATTCTCATCCTGCAGAGAAGGCTTTAATGATTTAAATACTGCCAAGTGTGATGGCAGTTCATTGTTTAAAGAACAGACATAAATTCTTGCAATCCATAGGCTAAATGCTAAAGAGGTCAGAAAATCGGATGAAGAAAACCGGATACTGGAAACCAAGAAATAAGCAGTGGCTATATACTGAAGTTTTGAAAAACAAATCAATCTCTAATTTTCATTCGTTTGGCATAAATATCTTTTTTTGTTTTCAGATATAAATGATAACCCGACACTCTAGTTCTCAATAAATATGGATAATCTAAAAATATTTTTTCTATTAAATTACTTTTATGGGCACTACAAATTCCTTTTTTAGATGCAATTATAAAAACAATAATTTTTTTTACTTTTTCTGAATCAATAGTTTCTAACTTAGATAAAGCGGTTTTGATTGATAAGTCTTGACGATAAAGAAAACTATAAGCTTTTTTTATCGCCTTAATATCATCTTTAGTGAAAGAATGTCGTTTCATACCTACAAGATTCAATCCTCTTACCCTAGAACCGCCAACTACCATCATAAAGGGAGGAACGTCCTGAGTAACTCTAGAAAGACCTCCTATCATGGTTAAAGCTCCTATTCTAATAAATTGTTGAACTCCCACATCAGCTGATATAAATGCTTTATCTTGGATCTCCACATGACCGGCAAGCATAGTACCATTGCAAATAACAATATTATTACCTAACTTGCAATCATGAGCAATATGAGAAAATGCCATTAAAAAATTACCGTCTCCCATAGACGTGGATTTCTCAGGGCTACTCGAAGAATTAATAGTTACATATTCTCTAATAATATTGTTTTTCCCTATATGAATTTTTCCCAAATTCTCTCTCTGCCCTGACATCTGAGGCATTTCACCAATCACTGCCCCTGTTCCAATAAAAGTATTGTCTCCAATAAAAGTATTAGATTTCAAATGAACAAAAGGAGAAATTTTCACACCTTTACCTAATTGCACCCCTTTTTCTATAACAGAATAAGGCCCAATTTCTGCACCTTCCCCCAAGATTACTTCCTTATCAATTATTGCTTTTTCATGAATCATTTCATTTACGCCCCTTTGAAACTGTTGCAAGAAACAACAGCCTCTAACTATTTAATTATTCTCTTAACCCAAATAATGCAGTTAGCCTTATTTGCCCGAAAGATCGACTCTAAAATTTCCACAGAAAAATTTGCCCTGTGCCCGTTAGGGTAAAAAATCAAGGTTACCTTAGCTACTAACTCTTTTAATTATAACTTTCCCCACAGGTAAAATAAATTCCAACCGTAAAGGCATTCTATCATCTTTATCCAACCAAAGATTAAATCTCTTTGCTCCTCTACCTATAATAAAATACGCGGTTTTAGTTTTTTTATCTATACTCAAAACTCTTTCTTCTAACAACTTCATTTTTACTATTTGCGTTGGAAGATTAAAACTCATCCATTCACCTTGTTTTAAAGTTATATTTTCCGGAAAAAAATACAATAAGGCCAAAATATTTTGTATAGGAACATCTTGATATATTATTTCTTCTTCCTTAGAATTATCTTTTAATATTTTCACAATCCCTTCTTTCTGATTATAAGTTTCTTCTATAAATTCTTTTTTACCGAAACAAGTAACATCCCGTTCTACCCTAAGAGGGAGATATGTTTCAACATCTAAAAAAACCTTATCATTACTTGTTAAATTTAAAAGTTTAAAAATTTTTGTATCGGCATCTAAAGACAACACATGAGTATCTTTACCTTTGACAGCTTCTACCCCTAGATATTCCCACTCTATTACTCCTGAAGGTATACCGTTAAAATAAACCTTATAAAGCATTTTATCTGTACCTTG
This sequence comes from Candidatus Omnitrophota bacterium, assembly GCA_023135905.1. GTDB lineage: Bacteria > Omnitrophota > Gorgyraeia > Duberdicusellales > 4484-171 > JAGLSE01. Next base: position 7,090 of record JAGLSE010000019.1, on the reverse strand, counting down.
GAATCTTTCTTCAATATCTTCTCCCAAAACAATATTTAAAGAAATATTGTACATAAAAAAACTCAAAAAGATTAATCTCAAAAAATAAACAAAAAATATTTTAATATTCATTATATACTTAAATTTTCTAATAAAAAACATTTAATCCTAACTCCTTTATCCTCTACTGATTTTTAAAGTTACAAATTTTTAATTATATCAATATTTTTTAATGCCGCTGCTTCCCCTCTTTTAACAAACTCTGACATTTTATCGAACTCAACCCAACCTAATCCGTCTAAATCAGGGTGAATAGCTACATCTGCCACAGCTAATGCTTGCTGTACAAATTGCTGCTGCATTGTTTCTATACTGCCAAAAATAAAATCAAATATATGGAATTCACCTCTCCTTTTATATTCTTTTAAAAGATTGTCTTGAGAAGGGCTGATATCAGAAGCTATTATCCTACAGGCACCATAATTTAAAAGAACTTTTGTAGGTAAAGGATTTAAAATTCCTCCATCTAAAAGAATGGCATCTTTATAAATTACCGGCTCAAAAATACCCGGCAAAGCACAACTTGCAGCTAATGCCTTATATAAAGGACCCTCTTCAAAAATAACTGCTTTTCGTTTAAGAAAATCAAAAGCAACTATTTTTAAAGGATATTTCAAATCATCAAATGTTAAATTCTTAAAAATTTTTTTAAACACAATCTCTGTCTTTTTGGCACTTATAATACCTCTTAAAGGAACCGCCCTTACTTGAACCGAACTTATTTTTTTGCCAATTTCTTTAGCAAACCTTTCTATCTCGGAAATCTTAAAACCAACAGCCCACAAAGCTGCTATAACAGCACCTATACTAGAACCGCATATAATATCTATAATTACACCTTTCTTTTCCAAAATTTTTAGAACTCCAATATGAGCAAACCCATAGGCTCCTCCGCTTCCTAAGGCTAAGCCTAAAGACACTTCACCTATTTCACGAGAAATCCTTGTTAATACTTCCGGATTATCCTGACACCGACATGACGAAAAACTTGCATAAATCGGATGACCTACCAACCGATGGCTTTTATCAAGATAAAGTCTATGATGACTAGAAACTTCCATTAGAATAACTTTAATTTTTTCCTGATTTAAAGGATTAATATCTTTTAATTTTTGTAATAAATACCCTCTTTTTATTAACTCCTCTTTTTGAGGATACATAAGAAAATGCAATTGCTGCGCGGGATCAATAAAGTCTTCTTTAAAACCCTCCAATGAATCATAAGGAATCCTATATAAAATAAAATGATAGCTTTCTGAAAGAAAATTTAAAAGAGCTAAAAAATTATCTTTTGCATCTAACTTAACATATAATAAATTAACTTCATTTTTCATTATATATTCAGGAACTTCCTCTTCACGAAAAGATTCTAAAGATAAAACTTTTATTTTCTCTTTGGAATCAGCAAATGGCTGATTTTTTATCCCAAAATCTTTATCTATATTAAAAACAACTTGCAAACAAATAACTTTTTTTTTGGTTTGTTCTTTTAATTCTCTTCCTAAATTATAAATATAATCCGTCTTTGCTTCTAAAACATTACCGATAACCCCTATTTTTTTCGACTGAAATATTGTTTTCGGCTTATACCTTGACTTAACCCGTTGAGAAAGCATCAAAGAAAAATCTAAAAAAATAAAAGGATTCTTTTTTAAAAACCCTTTGAACTGTTCTTTTGTTATTCTCAAAACAAAAGAAGATTCAATTGAGCTTGAGGTCACAGAATGTTTACTTTCAGAAAAAATAGAAATTATTCCAAAACATGTACCTCTTTTAATAATACCTATCATTAATTCTTTAGAATCAACTTTGGCAAAAAGAGCCACTCTTCCCTTAAGAAGAACATATAAATAATCAGCCAACCCTCCTTCCTCATAAATAATTTCACCATTTTTGTATTCTCTCACTTCACTAATATTTATAAGCTTATCCATCTGCCTTTTATCTAACTTATTAAAAGGAGTTGTATTGCTAAAAATAAATTTTATTTCCTGGATATCCACAATTAATTGGTTATATCTTCTAAATAATCTCAATATAAATGTCTATTTTACTGACAATCTATTTTGGATACATATTTTACCATAAATATTCGCAAACGGCCTAATTTTCCTTTTCATTGTATTATAATCCACTTCAATCAATCCAAACCTACCTTTTCTTCCCTGATCCCACTCAAAATTATCTAATAATGACCACCAAAAATAACCTACAACATCAACCCCGTCATTTATAGCTTGTGCCAAACTCTTAAGATGTTTGGTTAAATACTCCTCATAATAACTTTCATCAGATTCCGAGGTCCCATTTTCCATAACTATAACCGGTAACTTATATTTTTTTAATTTTATAAGAACATCATAAAACCCTTGAGGCGATATAAACCAGTCAAGGCTGTTTTGTCTTTCTTTATGATGTTGATTCTTACATTCGCGGCCAAAAGGGAATTGAAATTTTGTATATTCTTTACAATAAAAATTTAAACCTATAAAATCTAAACATTTCTTTTTATTTAAATAGTCAAACAACCAAAAATTAAAACAATTACTTCTTATAAAAGCAGCAAAAGAATTTAAACCAAAATTGCCTTTATCACAACCTGAAAAAACTCTAACATTTTTAGTTAAAGAAATATTTGGTATAACAAGAGTATCTTTATAAATTATTTTTATCTCCTTATACCCTATCATATATGCTTTTATAATATTATTTAAAGCTTTTACGGCTAATTTTATAGATTTTTCGCCCGGAGGCCAAATACCATGAATATACCCATTATAAATATACACTAAAGGTTCATTAAAAATAAGCCAAGTATCCACTTTGCCCTTTAACGCCTCTGTTATTTTTCGTAAATAAATTATAAAATAATCAATACTTTTATGATCAGACCAACCACCTTTATCCGCAAACCAAATAGGGTTAGTAAAATGATGCAAAGTTACTACCGGTTTCAAATTGTTTTTTATAAGAGAATCAATTACTCGCAAATAATGTTCAATCTCTTCCTCTAAAAAAGTATATTGGTCAGGACAAATCCTAGACCACTCAATAGAAATTCTCAAAGAATTCAAATTTATTTTCTTTGCTAATTCAAAATCATTATTAAAAAGGTTATAATGATCACACGCAAGCAAAGCTTCCTCTAACCCTTGTTTTTTTTCCCAAGTAAACCAATCAGCATTAAAGTTGCCCCCTTCACATTGATAACTTGAAATTGCAGCTCCCCATAAAAATGAATCCGTAAATTTTATATCCATTAAATCCTTAAATTAGTTTAAATTAGATTCCAATAAAAACATAATCCTTATGATAAAAAATTATACCCTACATGTATACCATAAACTTATTTTTAATTTATCCTATAAAAAAGACTTTTCCACGTCACCTTACAATAAATTAAATTTCATTATCCCATTTCGAGGGATTATTTGCAATATATTCAAATAAATTATTCAGAAATGAAACAAAGACATTACCACCCTCCCCAACAAGCCGCAAACATTAAAACTCTGCTTATCCAACAAAATAGGTTTCAACAGTTTTGTCTGATAAGGAAAATAATGTGTGGGCGGATAATCTTTTTTTAACTAACGAATCTTTTATGTTTATGGTAGAATAATAAAAATTTAAATTATTCGTAAATCTCCAATTTAAAAAATTTATCAAAAATATCAAAATTTAAATCCTATGGAAAATTACAAATTAGAGCCATCTTTTCTTAATTCAACAATAAATTTCGAAGAAAGCCTTAATCCTCAACAATTACAAGCAATTTATGAAACTGATGGTCCTTGTCTAGTTTTAGCTGGAGCAGGCAGCGGAAAGACACGGGTTCTAATATATAGGCTGGCATATCTTCTTAAAAAGGGAGTTTCCCCAAAAAACATTCTTTTAGCGACTTTTACCAATCGAGCTTCAAAAGAAATGATACATCGGGCTGAAACTTTACTTAAATCAGATCTTTCTGAACTATGTGCCGGAACATTTCATCATATCGGACACCTTGTTTTAAGAAAAGAAGCTTATATTTTAGGATATTCTTCTAATTTCACAATCGTTGATTCTGAAGATGCTAAAAACCTAATAACAGAATGTTTTGAAGACCTCGGTGTAGATAGAAAAAATAAAATGTTCCCTAAAAAAGGTATTATTTATAATATTTATAGTTTAGCTGCCAGCTCTCAACAAAGTATAGACCAAGTTTTATTCAAATTTTATGTTCATCTTGAAGAATTCACTTCTCCAATTAAACAAGTTATATCCTTATATAACACTAAAAAAAGTGAGACTAATGTCATGGATTTTACCGATCTTTTAACTAACTGGCTAAAAATTCTGCAAATACCTGAACTTTGCGAAAAATATTCTCAAACTTACCAATACGTATTAATAGATGAATACCAAGATACAAACCGTCTACAATTTGAAATAATAAAACTCCTATCTTCTTGCCATAAAAATATTCTGGCAGTAGGCGATGATGCTCAATCTATTTATTCTTTTAGAGCCGCTGATATAAATAACCTTTTAAATTTCCCTAAACACTTTGAAAATAAAAAAATATTTAAACTTCAAACAAATTATCGCTCTAGCCCTGAAATACTTTCACTTGCCAATGAAATAATAAAAAACAATATGAACCAATTTCATAAACAATTAGAAGCCGTATGTAATAGTGGAGAAATTCCTCATATAGTTGAAACAAAAGATGTTTACCAACAAGCCAGATTTGTTACCCAAAGATCTATAGAACTCAACAGGGAAGGGATACCTTTAAACGAAATTGCCGTTCTTTTCCGTTCAAGATTTCAAGCCCTAGAATTGGAAATGGAATTATTAAAACGTGACGTGCCTTACATAATTCGTGGAGGTTTAAAATTCTTTGAACAATCACATATCAAAGATACCATTTCCTACCTTAAAATAACCTGTAACCCTAAAGATGAAATATCTTTCAAACGCGCTATTTGTTTACATAATGGAATCGGTCGGGGGTTTGCTAATAAAATATGGAACAAACTTAATAAAGAAAAAAAATCTTTACTAGAAATTGAAAGAAGCCTTCCTAAAAAACCTCAAGAAGGCTTTGCTGAGTTTTCTGATATTTATGATTCTTTAAAAACAATTATCAATCCTAAAGAAGCTTTAAAAAGAATATTAAAGTTCTATAGAAATTATATTTTGGTATCTTTCGATAATCCTAATGAAAGGATTCTTGATCTGGAAGAACTAGCTAAAATGGGTGCTAATTATCCAAATATTTTAGATTTTTTAAATGCCTTAGGCGCATTTGAAGATTTTAAAGGTGAAAGAAATAATAATCCTACAGGACATGAAAACACTCTAATTCTTTCAACTATACATCAATCAAAAGGTCTAGAATGGAAAGTAGTATTTCTTATCGGTTTTTGTGACTCTGATTTCCCTCATCCTAAAGCACTTGTTTCCCAAAATTCTTTAGAAGAAGAAAGAAGACTATTTTATGTTGCCACAACTCGTGCTAAATCCATACTTTATATAACTTATCCTCAAACAAAATATACCTTTAAAAACGGCATTATTTCCACCCAACCTTCAATGTTCTTTTATGAACTACCTAAACACACTTACGACGAAATGATTGTTCAAGAAGGATAAGAACTTATAAGGCTTTACCTTTACGGTCTTCCTTTTTTTATTTAGGTTTTTATCCCAATTAACCAATCACATTTCACAAATACCAAATCCTAAATTCTAAACAAATCCAAAATCCAAAATATTAAATTCTAAACAAAAAAATCATCCATCCCCAATAAAAGCTGCCCATCCAAAACTCGAAGAGTTTCATCCATCCATTCCAACAAATCCATCCTAATCATTTAACCAATCCATCTGTGTGTATCATTTTTTATCTGTGTGCATCAAGTTTTATTACCAAATCCTAAATTCTAAACAAATTAAAAAAACATCAGACCTAAAAAAATTAAAACAAAAATTCTAAATTATAATTTTATATTGTTTCGGTCGGCTACAGGGAGCCACCCCTATAGGTTATCATCTTCACTAAATATCTTTTTGTCTTATTTATTTTCCTTATTTGTTTTTTATTCTTTTACAATGGATTTCTATTTCTTTTATCCTTTCCTTTTTCCTTCTAATCTAAATCCCCCTAACCCCCTTTTTCAAAGGGGGAAAATTCTTTTTTACTTTTATCTTTTTTATTTTTTCGTATTTTTTTACAATAAATTTCCACAAATTTCAATTAATTTCAACTAATTTCTATCCCTTTTTTCCCTTCTTCAACTCATCAACTCGCCAACCCGCAAACCATTATCTTTTATCTAAATTAACCATTAACCAATCACCAATTTCCGCCCGAGGCGGATCAGCCTTTGGCTGAAACTTTTTTCATCCGTGTGCATCATTTTTTCATCTGTGTACATCCAGATTTCAACCTAATTAACCATTCACCAATTATTTTTTGTTTTTTGTCCTATCAGCTAAGTACTACGAACTATGAGCTTCTTCCTCCGTTAACCCGCAAACTCGCAAACCCTTTATTATGAATTATATAAATCCAATAATATATCTTCTTCAAACGAATCTAAATCTAATACTAAATCCAACTGCATATCCATCATAGCCTCTTGAAAAACAATCTTATTTCTTATGGGCATACCTACAGCTATTATAAAAATAATTATTGCAGCAACAAAATACCTAGGACGATAAATAAAACTCCATTTAAAACCTTCTATAAAATATTTTACCTTTTCTTCTAATCTTTTTTTTATTCCCATTCTCCCTAAAACTTTACTCTTTACTCGATTAACTATAGAAAAAAGCTCTCCTTCTTCAATCCTAATTTCCTCTTTTTCAAAGCCTGCCAAAAAACCTGTAATTTTCACATACTCTTTATTGCAAACAATACAATTCTTCATATGCTTTTCTATAATAAACATTTTTTCCTCATCAATATCTCTGTAATAATAAAGATATAAATCTTTTTTAGAAGGGCACTTCATAATAAACCTCCTATTTTTTCTCTAATTTTATCAATACCTCTTTT
>JAGLSE010000018.1 GCA_023135905.1 Candidatus Omnitrophota bacterium | reverse complement strand
TGGGCAAACAGACAGGTTTTAATGCATTTAGTCCGTCAAAGCTTTGAAAAAGTTTTTCGGCGAGGTTGGCAATCTATGGGCATGGACTTGATATACGATGTCGCTCATAATATAGCTAAATTTGAAAAACATAATGTTGATGATGAGATAAAGATTTTATGCGTACATAGGAAGGGTGCTACCCGGGCCTTTGGTCCGGGAAATAAAGAGTTGCCTAATAAATATATTAATATCGGGCAGCCGGTAATTATACCTGGTGATATGGGGACTGCGTCATATTTGTTGGTCGGCACGAAAAAAGCCGAAGAGGAAACTTTTGCCAGTACTTGTCATGGTGCAGGGAGAATGATGTCAAGACATGAAGCTATACGTAAAATAGATTTTGATAAACTTATGAGTGAGTTAGGAAAAAAAGGCATACAAGTTCGTGCCAAAGGGAAAAGAACCATAGTTGAGGAAGCCCCTTCAGCATATAAAGATATTAATAATGTGGTAAATGTTGTGCATCAGTCAGGGTTGTCAAAGAAAGTATGTAAAATGTCACCGGTTTGTGTAATAAAAGGGTAGCGTCGTGAGTAATGCGTTATGCGTATTGCGATAAATAGTGGATTTTTTTTTAAATTTCAGTATAATAAGTAACTATGTTAGATATTAAAATAATTAGACAGAATACGGATTTAGTACGAAAAGCTTTGAAGGATAAAAAATCTAAGTTTAATCTTGATGAATTTTTAAAGATAGATGAGGATAGGAGGAAAGTCCTTGGGGAAATAGAAAATCTAAAAGCAAAACAGAATAAAATAGATGAGAAAGTAAAGGTTTTATTAAAAGAGAAGAAAGATTTCAAGTTTAAGATTGAAGAAAGTAAAAGTATAAAAAAAGAGATAGTTTCTTATGAAAATGAATTTCAGGCTCTTGATGACAAATTTAAAAAAGAAAGCTATAAAATTCCGAATATGCCTCATTCATCACTTCCAGTAGGTGATGTTTCTAATAATAAGATAATTAAAGAAGTGGGGTCAAAAAAAGAATTTAGCTTTAAACCTTTAGACCATGTATCTTTAGCAGAAAGTTTGGATATTGTTGATTTTAAACGGGCTGTGAAAGTTTCGGGATCAAATTTTGTTTTGTTTAAAGGTGCAGGTGCTCAGCTAGAAAGAGCTCTTATTAATTTCATGTTAGATTTGCATACTAATGAACATAACTATTTAGAAATTTTTCCTCCTAAATTGGTTAATAGGGATTCAATGTTTGTAACCGGACAGCTTCCTAATTTAGAAGATGATATGTATGCAGTAAAAGATGATGGTTTATTTTTAATCCCTACCGCGGAAGTTCCAGTGACAAATATTCATAGAAACGAAATTTTTAATGAAGATGATTTGCCAAGATATTATGTTGCTTATACCCCTTGTTTTAGACGGGAAGCCGGATCTTACGGTAAAGAGACGAGGGGACTGACGCGGGTTCATGAATTCGATAAAGTTGAAATGGTGAAATTTGTGAAACCTGATGATTCTTACCTAGAGTTGGAAAAAATACTTAGTAATGCTTGTAAAGTTTTAGATTTGCTTGAACTTCCATACAGGGTGGTTCTTCTTGCTACCGGAGATATTAGTTTTGCCGCGGCTAAATGTTATGATATAGAGCTTTATTCTCCCGGGGTTGATATGTGGCTTGAGGTTTCCAGTTGTTCTAATTTTGAAGATTTTCAAGCTAGAAGAGGGTCTATTAAATATAAAAATAAAAAAACAGGTAAAAATGAATATGTACATACATTAAATGGTTCGGGAGTAGCTTTAGCGAGATTATTTATTTCTATTATAGAAAATTATCAGCAAGACGATGGTTCTATATTGATACCGGAAGTTTTAAGGAGATATTTAAATGGAAGAGAGAGGATTAAAAAATAATTATATTTATACTTTAATAAAATTCGCGTTATTTTTGTTAATTCTTTGTTTTTTGGTTGAATTGACTAAAGTTTTTTGGAATGTATTAGGTGATATTGAAAAATTTAACTTAAACATATTAATCCTTTCAATATTATCGTTGTTCATTTTTTATAATTTTATCGCGGATTTAAATAATGTTTATAAAAAGATACAGAATTTCTTTTTTAGGTCATCATTCTTTTCTTTATTGTTTCCGGCTCTTTTATTAGCTTTGGGCTTGGGTTATTTTTTCTTACCTAAAATTTTAAATTTACATATTAATCATAATATCTTTATATTTTTAGGGGGTTTTGTTTTTACTGGGCATTTAACTTTTATTTCAAGGGAATTAAAAGGACATTCTTTTAATTCTTTTATTAACTATCTTTTTATTTTTAGCATTTTATATATTTTGAATATTGTTTTATTTGGGTTATATCTAAGTAATGATTTTACTTTGGATATGGGTGAAATTGTATTGCAAGGTATGATGAACGGAGCTATTTTAATACAGAATATTTTTGTTCAAATTCTTAGGTGATTGGTTAAGTTTATATTGAAATTTCATTTTGAATATATTTTTTTATTCGTTTTAATTTAAGGTTATAATTGAGAAGCAAAATATTTATATTATATCCAAACGGGAGGTAGCGCAGCTCGGCTAGCGCACTTGAATGGGGTTCAAGGGGTCGCGGGTTCAAATCCCGCCTTCCCGACTAA
>JAGLSE010000017.1 GCA_023135905.1 Candidatus Omnitrophota bacterium | reverse complement strand
ATTCAAGCTCTTCCCAATGGTTATGATTTAACTCAAACTAAGAATGTTAGTCAGGGAGGAATGATGTTTACTACTAATAAACTATTTGAGAAAGGTGTCTGTCTAGCTATTACTATAAGGTTTCCATTTGTACCCCAGAAGATAGAAGTCTCAGGAATAGTGATAGATTCTAAAGAAAAGGTAAGAGATATTATTTATGAGACAAGAATTAAATTTTTAAATATAGATGAACAGTTTTTTATAGATTTAGGTGAATTTATTAGGGAGAAATTGGGCAATGCTTAAGAAAATCGGTCTTATTGGATTAGGAACAGTAGGAGAATCTGTTTTAAGATCACTAAAAAAACATGCCGCTATAATTTGTCAAAGGACTTCGATTAAGCTTGAAGTTAAAAAAATATGTGATACTAATAGAGCTAAAAATAAATTAGCTAAAGATTTGTCCTTGGCTTTTACTACTAATCCTAATGATTTAATTAATGATCCGGAAATAGATATTATTGTGGAATTGATCGGAGGAATAGAACCTGCCAAATCTATCATAATGGAGTGCTTAAAAAATGGAAAAAGTGTCGTTACAGCAAATAAAGCTCTTTTAGCCGATAGTGGTAAACAGATTTTTAATTTGGCAAAAAAAAATAATAAAAGTGTAGGTTTTGAAGCTTCTGTTTGCGGAGCTATCCCCATAATAAAAACAATATCTGAAGGCTTAGTAAGTTGTGATGTTAAAAAGATATACGGCATCCTTAACGGTACAACTAATTATGTTTTAGATAAAATGTTAAAAGAAAATATTGATTTTAATACGGCATTAAAGGAAGCTCAGGATAAAGGCCTAGCCGAAAAAAATCCTTTTTTAGATATAGAAGGCATGGATGCCCATCATAAGTTATGTATTTTAAGTTATCTTTGCTATGGTGTTTGGCCGTTATCTAAAAATGTTTATACCGAAGGTATCGCAAAGATAGGTTTAATTGATATTCTTTACGCGGAAGAATTAAATTATAGAATTAAACTTTTGGCAATAGCGAAAAAAGAAAAAGATTGTCTTGAGTTAAGAGTACATCCTACTCTAATACCTATAGACCATCCCTTAGCACAGGTTTCTTTAGCTTATAACGCGGTTTATTTAGATACTGACCCTGCCGGTGAACTTTTGTTTTATGGGGAAGGTGCTGGCGGCGTACCGACTTCTTCTTCTGTGATCTCAGATATTGTTGGTATAGTTTCAGGTAATTGCGGTTTTATAAGGGGTGAATCTAAAATTAAAATTAAAAATATTAAAGATACTGTTGGGAGATATTATATTAGGTGTATGGCTCAAGATAGACCAGGGGTCTTAGCAGAAGTATCCAAAATTTTAGCATCTTTAAATATTAGCGTTGCATCAGTAACCCAAAAAGAGAAAAAGGATAGTAAATTTGTACCTATTATAATGATTACACATAAAGCTGTAGAGGATAATATAAGAAAAGCAATCTCCCGAATCGATAAACTTAATATGGTACAAATTCCTTCGCAAGTAATTCGAATAGAGGATTTATAAAATCCTACCTGAATTTATAATAAATCAATAAAGGAGTAAATATGATGCAAGTTAGACAGATAAAACATAAAGAAACCGGAAGATTAGGAATTATTAGCAGATATTCAAAATATTTACCGGTTACTAATAATACACCTATAATTACACTTTGCGAAGGCAACACCCCTTTAATATTGGCATCTAAAATATCAAAAGTTTTAGGTGAAAATTTTAAAGTTTATCTTAAATATGAGGGACTAAACCCTACGGGTTCTTTTAAAGATCGAGGGATGACACTTGCAATTTCAAAAGCAAAAGAAGAAGGCGCGAGTGCTGTTATTTGTGCTTCCACAGGAAACACTTCAGCTTCAGCCGCAGCTTACTCAGCAAAAGCAAATATGAAGTGTATTGTTGTTATTCCGGAAGGAGCAATAGCTTTAGGGAAGTTAGCACAAGCACTTATACATAATGCAACGGTAATAGCAATAAAAGGTAATTTTGATGATGCACTTTGTATTGTTAGGGAAATTTCGGATAATTATCCGATTAGGTTAGTTAACTCTATAAATCCTCATCGTATTGAAGGACAAAAAACAGCCGCATTTGAAGTTTGTGATGCTTTGGACGGAGCACCTGATTTTCATTGTTTGCCAGTAGGCAATGCCGGAAATATAACTGCTTATTGGAAAGGGTATAAAGAATATTATTCTTATAAAAAAATAGATACATTACCGGTTATGTTAGGGTTTCAAGCAAAAGGTTCAGCACCGATAGTTAAAGGCAAACCAATAAAAAATCCTAAAACTATAGCTACAGCCATAAAGATTGGGAATCCTGCTAGTTGGCAGCAGTCAATTGAGGCCAGGAATGAATCTAACGGGTTGATAGATGCTGTTAGTGATAATCAAATTTTGCAGGCTTATAAATTTTTAGCTAAAGAAGAAGGAGTGTTTGTCGAACCGGCATCGGCGGCTTCAGTGGCAGGATTGTTTATGTTAAATAAAACAGGTTTTTTTGATGAGTATAAGACTAAACCGCAAGAAATAAGAGTTGTATGTACTATTACAGGCCACGGACTTAAAGATCCAGAGATAGCTATAAAAAATATAAAAACACCGGTTGTTGTTGAAGCTAAAACGCGAACAATTTTAAAAGCAGCTGGTATTAAAGCAAAATGAAAACTTTTCATGACAAAATAACTCAAAAATTAGAACAAATTTTAGAGAAAAATTATGGTATAAGTTTAGACCATCCTTTATGGGATATCCCTTCTAAACTGGAATTAGGTGATTTTTCTTGTATGGCAGCTTTAAAATTAGCATCTAAATTAAAAAGAAATCCTATAGAAATAGCAGAAGAGATAAAAAAAATATTAATACCGGACATTTCAAATGATATCGAAAAGATAGAAATTTTAAAACCAGGATTTATTAATGTATTTATTTCTAGAAAATATCTTTTAAATTCTTTAAAAGGTGTGCTTCGAGATAAAGATAATTTTTTTAAAGGTAAAATAAAACGAAAAATCCTTATAGAATTTCTTAGTGCTAATCCTACCGGCCCTCTATCCATAGCTCACGGACGTCAGGCTGTAATAGGAGATGTAATCGCTAATGTTTTAGAGTTTTTAGGTAATGAAACAGAAAGAGAATATTATTTGAATGATGCTGGAAGACAAATTAATGTTTTGATATCTTCAGTAGAAGCAAACGTTAAGAAAATTAATGGGGAAGATTTTATTTTTCCTGAGGATGGATATAAAGGCGAATATGTAAAAGATATAGCAGAAGAATACATAAAAAGCGGAAATTCTAATATCCGTGAATTTGTTATTTCACACGTCATAACATTAATTAGAAAAGATTTAGACGAATTAGGAATTAAATTCAATAAATGGTTTAGTCAGAAAAAACTTATAGATGAAAATAAAGTAGAAGAGTCCGTAAAAAAGTTAAAAAAAACAGGGTTGATTTATGAGAACGAAGGTGCAGTTTGGTTTAAATCCACTAATTTTGGAGATGACAAAGATAGAGTAATCTGTAAAGCTGATGGAGAACTGACTTATTTCGCATCCGATATAGCCTATCATAAAGATAAGGTAGAAAGAGGTTATGATAAGTTAGTGAATCTATGGGGTCCGGATCATCACGGATATATAAATAGAGTTAAAGCAGCTATTGCGGCATTAACTAATAAAAAAGATATTTTAAAGATAATTATAATACAGTTGGTAACGATAAAGACTAAAGAACGGATGTCAAGAAGAGCTGGCACAGCGGTTTTACTTTCAGAATTGATTAAAGATGTTGGTAAAGATACCACAAGATTTTATTATTTAGTTAGAAAAAATTCATCACATCTGGAATTTGATATAGACTTAGCAAAAGAGTTGTCTTTTGAAAATCCCTTATATTACATTCAGTATGCTTGCGCGAGGATAGAAAGTATATATAAAAAAACTAATTTGAATTACATAGAAAAAGATTATACTGAATTTTTAAATGATCCCCAAGAGTTTGACCTTTTAAGAAATATGCTACAGTTTTCATATTGTTTAGATAAAACCTATGCCACATTAGAACCGGTTTTTATTATAGAATTTTTAAAAAAATTAGCCTCAGCTTTTCATAAATTTTATGAAAAAGTTAGAGTTATAGATGATGATGAAAATATAACTCAATCAAGGCTGAATCTACTTCAAGGGACACGGATAATCTTTCATTGCGCTCTTGGTCTTTTAGGAATAAAACCCGCGGAAAAAATGTAAATTTTGAAAAATTTTACGTTTTAGAATCAAGACAGTAATGGGAACAGCTTAAAGTTCAAATAATTCAATAAAGAGTTTAAATTATTTTTAGAAACAATTAAATTTTTTGGTTAAAGGAGATACAAATGCTAGGGGTCAAAGGATTCTCTTGGAAAATAAGAGGGTTAGATGATAGAATAAAAAATTTATCTTCAAAATATAATATATCTTTATTTTTGGCCCAAGTATTTATTAATCGAAATATCCCAGATAACAACTTTAATTCTTTTTTAAATCCTTCAACATCTGAATTTTATAGTTTTTCTTTACTCCCAGACATCGAAAAAGGAGTCCAGAGAATAAAAAAAGCAATTAAAAATAAAGAAAAAGTTCTTGTTTACGGAGATTATGATGTAGACGGAATAACCTCTCTAGCAATTTTTCATGAGTTTGCAGAACAATATCCGGATATTTTTTCATTTTATATACCACACCGAATAAAAGAAGGGTACGGTTTGAATGAAGAGGTACTAACTAAAGCTAAAAATAATAATATAAGTTTAATTTTAACTTTTGATTGTGGAACAAACGCCTATAAAGAGATAGAGATAGCTCGTTCTTTAAATATCGATATAATAATTATAGACCATCATCATCCCAAAGAAGGGTTGACCCCTTCGTTAGCTTTTATTAATCCTAAAAGAGAAGGCTCGATATATCCATACCCAGATTTAAGTGCGGGCGGCCTTTCATTTAAATTTTTGCAAGCATTAACTGGAGATAATTGTTATGAAGTTTTAGATCTAGTAGCTTTATCGACTGTTTGCGATGTATCACCTTTGATAGGAGAAAACAGGTCTCTGGTCAAAGAAGGACTTAAAGTCCTAAAGAATACCTCCAGGGCAGCAATAAAGGCATTATGTAAAGCCGGCAGTATTAAACAAGAAAATATAGATATTTTTCATATTGGTTTTATTCTAGGCCCTAGAATAAATGCCGCAGGCAGGGTTTCTCATGCAAAAGAATCCTTAGACTTATTCTTCTCCAGAGATGAAGATAAAGCTTTTGATCAGGCGGTTGTTTTGAATAAGCATAATTTGTTAAGAAAAAAAATTGAGACAGATATTTTATTAGAAGCGGAAAAAATAGTTGAAGAAAATATAAAAAATAATCGAGTTATTGTTGTTTCAGGAGAAGGCTGGCATCCGGGAGTTTTAGGCATAGTAGCCTCTCGGCTTTCGAAAAAATATTATATGCCAGCATTTGTTATTTCATTTGATAAAGGTTTAGGTGTTGGGTCAGCACGATCAATTGACGATATTCATTTAATAAAAACTTTAGACAAATGTCCAGAAACTCTTACAGAATATGGGGGCCATAGCAAAGCGGCCGGTATACAAATTAATAAGAATGAATTAGATAATTTTACAAAAAGTATAAACAATATTGTTGAAAAAGAATTTGCGGATAAAAAATTTATTCCTTCATTGGATATCGACGCTTGTTTAACATTTGATGACATCAATATGAATTTAGTTGAAGAACTGGAAAAGTTAAAACCCTATGGGGAAGGAAACGTTCGCCCACTATTTGTTACACATAATGTTTTCAAAAAAACCGCGTTAAAAAAAATAAAGTGGGGCTATTCCGTATGGTTAATCAACAAAACAAACGTATTAGAGGCAGTTATAAATGATAAAAAAATTGTAGATTTTTTAACTTGTTCAAATGAAGTAGATATAGTTTTTTCTTTAGATAAGAATAATTACTACAATTCAATTAAATTAGTTATTAGAGACTGCAGGCTTTCTTGTAACGAAAGTTAGGTTGTCACTTTTAATGCATTTAGTGCAAACACGTACTTTCTTCACTATCCCATTAGAGAGGACTCTTTTAGATTGAAGGTTGGGTGCAAATTTTCTTTTAGTTACACCAGTAGTTTTTAAGCCTATACCACCTTTTTTCTTTGGTAAACCCCTTCTGGCGATTGAATTACCTGATATTGTTTTTTTTCCGCAATTAGCGCATCTCTTACTCATAATAGAAGCTAATATACTCATAAATAGAATATTGTCAAGAAAAATCTTTATATCGGAAAAATTCCCTCCTGAGTAACACATATTTATTGCTGAACCAGTCTTTTAACCGCGTGGTTATCAGAATTGAATCATAATTGTTGATACTAATTGTTTCAGGGTTGCTATTATGAGTCCAAACCTAAGCAATCCAGAAGGGGTGCTGACAATAAATAATAGGATTGCAAAAATAATAGTTATCGTCATAAGACATTTTTAAAATTTTATTTATTTTTAGACATGCTGATTTTGTCTAAAAGTGATGGTTGGATAATTTTTAATTCAGGCTTGACCGCGTATTTTATTATAGGTATTATAACCTTATGTTTCTATCCAGACGTAAAAAACATATCATTTTTTTAATCCATGGAATTGGCGGGAGTAGAAAACATTTCGGTTTTTGCGCAAAAGCGCTGCGCAGAGTCCTTAATGATAAAGATAATAGAACAAAGTATATAATAAAGTATATTGAGTATTATACAGGTGATGATCAGAAAGGAGTTTATGATTTCGCGAAAGATATAAATATAGTGATTGAAAAATCAGTCACCAAAGATAGTTTTAAAGAAGATGATAAATTTTCATTTATTACCCATTCTCAAGGCGGCCTTATAGCAGCTATATGGCTATTTCAGTCCCTTAAATCTAATCAAGGATATTCTAATCCTCAAATAATAAAGTATTTAGATGTTTTTATAACTTTAGGAACTCCTTTTTGGGGGGCCAAGTCAGCTAAATGGGGGTTTGAAATAAAACAGCTTTTTGAAAATTGTAAAGTAAAACTTCCTTTTCGTTTTGGTAAGAATGAACTTGATAATATGATGTTTGGCAGTGACGTGATATATGACTTTAGAACGGCAGTTATAAATCCTGATAACCAGTATATATTGGATTACTTTAAAGAAAACGTACGTTTTCTTAATATTATCGGTGTTGCCAATATTTTAAATCCATTGGGTATATTTGTTTCCGGTACCGGTCAATATGAAGACGATGGAGCAGTGCCTATTTCATCAGCAAAATTTAATTTTTTGTCTACGCAATCTATTAAAAAAGATTATCAAGAAAATTACAGATTGCCAGCTGAAAACATTAAAGAGATTAAAATAGCGCAATATATCTATGTCAACGCTATGCATTACTCTATATTTCCTGAAATGAATAATTTTCCAGGTATAGCACAGATACCTAAAAAATGTATAAGAAACGTAAAGAATAAACACCCTACATACAGCTATTTGTATTCCCATATTCTTGGGAATAAAATAATTCAAACAGACGATAAGCTAGGAGATTTTAAGACATTTCTAATAGATATTAATGTGCGAGTCCCTGATGATTATTCCGGTAAAATAGAAAATTTTAAAATAGAATTTTGTAAATTAAACGGTGATAGTTTAAAAAACTCAAATATTGAGATCGCAAAACATTTCGAGTTATATTCCTGTGGTAGGCGCCTATCTTATGAGTTTTTAAATTATTTTAGATTTTATTTTACCGGAAGTATTAAAAAATTTCTGGAAAGTAGGGATGAGCTTATACTGATAAAATTTTCTTCTATAGGATTGAAAACAAGACTTGTGGAACTAAAGGTAAAACCGGCAGTTTCTTCTTTTGTTGATATAAATTTAATCAGTGAGACTTAGGTTTTCCGGAGAAAAATCAGTAGTAGAATTGATTCTGAACGAGTAAAACGAGTCGAAGGATCTCCGGTTTAATTCCCCGCAGTTTACCTCGGAAAAGTTATTTAGGGGAAACCTTCAATACATAGTAACTTGCCGCTGGGTAGTTAATTTCCAATTAAAATGAGTTGATTTTGAGTTAATTACCGTATTAATATAAGTCCGGTTATACCAAAAGATAAAAAAACTAGAGGGGTTAAACAAGGACTTAGAAGGGGTAAAATAAATCCAGTTTTACCTAAAGCAAGGCTAAAAGAGGTTATAACATAATAGCTAAATCCAAAAACAAAACCAACTCCGAAAGATGATAACCCTACTTTTCGTTTTTTTATTTCCAGAGCAATAGGTAAGATTCCTATAACAAGAAATAAATGGGTAAACGGTTCTACTATTTTTTGATAGTAATCAATGGTCAAATTATCTAATAAACGTGCGGATTGAACTTTTTTTAAGCGATTAATCTCAGTTTTTAAGTGTTTTAAAGAATAAAAAGTGGAGAATATACTTTTTTTAAGGATAAGTTCTTGAGGTTTATCTTTTAATCCTAATTCTTTAGATTCCCATTTGTTGGGGAAATTAATCATCCTACCATTCTCATCCAGGTCATATTCAATAACATTGTAAGCAATCCATTTTTGGTTCTCGTATATTATTTTTTTGCAAATAGTCTTTTTAATTATGATTTTATTATCATTTTCATTAAAAATTATTACATTTTCGAGAATCATATTTTTAGGAGAGAACTTTTCAGCAAAAAATATCTTATCTTCAGAAGTAAATGCAAGATTTTTTTCGTCTGCCCCGGTAATAAGGTCTTTTTTTATAAAGCTAGATTTGATATCTTCAACTTTTTTTTGGGAATGAATTACTATTTTTTCCTGAAAAAATAAAATAATACAGGAAATAACAAGAGCAAAAAATATTACCGGAATAGAAATTTTAAAAATACTAGTTCCGGTAGCACGCATACTTATAATTTCATTGTTTTTATTTAATTCACCAAAGGTAAAAAGAATGCTGATAAGGATGGCAATAGGACTTACTTTTGATAGGATGAATGGTATAGAGTTTAAGTAATATTTAAACAAGATAAAAATAGGTGTTTTTGCTTTTAAAATGTCAGAAAGGGTAGAAAATACATCTACTATTAAATAAAGTCCTATAAAAATAACAAGTATTAGAAAATAGGAACTTATAATTCGTTTTATTATATATTTATCTAGAATACGCATTTTTTATAAATAAGAAGCTTCCTAAGGAACAGATTATAATATTAGGTAACCACATACCTAATGAAGGGATTATATATCGATATTCAATAAGAGCTTCACCTAGAATAAATAGTAAATAATATCCTAATCCCCCAACAATAGCTATACCGAAATTTATTGTTTTCTCACGATGTCTAACTACGAAAGAGGCACCAATCCCTAATAGAGTAAAACTTATAACAGAAAAAGATAAACTTATTCGTTTATGGAATTCGGTATTTAATTCAAAAGGGTCAACACCCATTTTTTTAAGTTTTGAAATCTTTTTTCTGAGTTCCTGGAAGGTTAGGTCCTTTGATTTTTTATTTATTTTTATTGGCTTATTTGATTTTAAAGGTATGTCCATAAAAAACGTTTTAAAGTTGAGGCGATAAAGTTCTTGATTGTTATTTTGAGAAGTTTCATCCATAAACCCATCTTTTAATCCTATCTTTAATATGTTATTTTCAAAAACGAATTCACCTTCTTTGGCAAAGGTAACTTTACTGATGCCGTTATCGTTATTTTCATTCACTTCATAAATGAAAACATTTTTTAATTTACTTTCATTTTTATCAGAAACATAAATAATGTAATTTTCAAAATTTTCTAAAAACACCCTAGGCTCTATAAGTGCTGCGGCATTTTTTATAAGAGTATTCCGAAGTTGACTTTTCGAACGGTAATGAGATTCAGGTATTATTTTAGAGTGAAGTATAAATAAGAACAGAGATAGTATTACCCCAATAGATAAGAATATACTTAAAATCTGAGTAATTGAAATTCCGGCCACTTTTATAGCAATTAATTCATTGTCGGCTATCAATTTGCCCATAACTAAAAGTACGCCTAACAAGAAAGCTACAGGTACTGTAATACCTAAAAGATAAGGGATGAAAGATGAGATTACCTTAAACGTATCACCGATACTTATACCTTTACGAACAATCATATCAGTGATAGTAAATATTTTACCAACAAGCATTATCATTGTTAAGGTAAGAAAAGAGAATATAAAAATAGAAAAAAAATCTTTTAGAATATAATTTCGTAATATTTTCAAGTTACTAGACCTCCTAAGATCTATGAAAAGTTTTTAAAAAAAGAATAAATTGATAGTTAATATATATCATAAAGTTTTCGATAAAGTTATTACAGTAACATTATCAGCTCCCTTTTCTTTTAATGCCTCAGAAATTACTTTTATTGTTGATCCAGTTGTAACAATATCATCAACAAGGATTATTTTTTTATTCATCATTCTTTCTTTCACCTCAAACGATCCTTTCACATTTATTTCTCTTTCAGCCTTGTGAAGGATTGTTTGAGAAGGCTTAATAATTTTGGCGTTTATTATACCATTTTTAAAAGGTATTTTAAAACTATTTGATAATAATTTGCCTAATAGTTCAGCTTGGTTATAACCCCTTTCTTTTAGACGTGTTGGGTGTGCGGGAACAGAAGTTATAAAATCATATTCATTAAGGTTAAACCCGCTATTCAAGAGGTGTTCTGACATTAATGAGGATAAGAATTTTGCTAAAAAATCGTAATTTTTATATTTAAAATAATGAATTAATGTAATCATAGGTTCTTTATAAGCCGTTATACTGATAATTTTGTCGTATGGATAAAGTTTATTTGTACATTTTTTACATATATTATTCGGTGTATGGTTAATAGGAGATGAACAATATATACATAACGGAGGTTTAATGAAAAATATCTTTTTATAACAAACAGTACATAAATACCCTTTAGATATCTTTTTTTCACAATAAAGACAAATTTTAGGGAAAAGAGTATTTGCAAAAGCTTTAATATATTCTTTGAACATATGTGATATTTTAAGGTGTTTTGGGGGAATGTAAATAGATATTGGAGGAAGCATTAGATGCACACAGATAGAAGATTGATGCACACAGATAAATTTAGAGAAGCGGTCAGAGGAGAGAAGCTAGAAAACCGGAGACTAGGGAAATGTAGCGACGTATCGAAGTAACGACGTATAGACGTGTAGAAAAATAAAAAAGGAAAAAGGGAGAATATGGAAATATGTTTCACTCCGTTCAGCGAAATATACGCCACCTTGCGGCGTGAAATTAGTTTTGCTTGCGCAAAACGAAATTAAATTGTTCAAAAATAAAATAGCATGGGGTCACGCCTGGAATAATGTTAAACAAATGTTGGAAAATATCAAATATATGCGAATAACCTGACAATATATTCATTCATCTTGCACATATAATTGACAAGAATTATTTGGAACAATACGTAGGGGCGCAATATCTTGCGCCCGTAATGAATACGGAAATATTACCAAGAAATATTGGGAAGAAATCTCAAAACATTATTCCTGTGTTGAATTAGATGAATTTATTATCATGCCCAATCATATTCATATAATTATTATAATCAAACAACCTGTAGGGGCGGCTCCCCGTGGCCGCCCGTTAATCAATATGGGATTAAAATTAAATAATATATCAAATAAAAATAGAATATCAGATAGCGGGCCGGCACAGGGACCGGCCCCTACAGGATTATCGTTATCTGATATAATTTATCGTTTTAAATCATTAACAACAAAACGTCATTCGATTAATTGAAACAGAACGAAACCTTGTCTGATCAATCAATTCTATTTAAACAATCCAGAAAACCTTAGTCCAACCCTGCATTTATATTTTCTTTTTCTTCCTGTGGAAAGAATAAAACAACCCTTTTAATATCCTTCATAAGTATATATTTTATCTTTTCAATCTTTGTATGAAATCCCACTAAATGGAACTTGTCGTTTTTATTGTTATTAAAGGCTTAACTGGGTAATAATCAAATAATAGAGGCGTTTATATTGACTTTTTTTCTGACAATGTTAAAATTTTGGTAACATTAAAAGATAAAAGGAGTAGGTGTATATTAATTGTTATGAGCAAGAAAAAATAAAAAATGACCTTAAAAATATTCCTAACAATATTTATCACTGTCTTGTTTGCAGAGCTTGGAGATAAAACACAATTAGCCACGCTCCTATTCGCGACAAATAAAGAAAATCCAAAAATAATTGTATTCTGCGCAGCAGCGCTGGCACTCATTGTCGCCACAGGAATTGCGGTATTGCTTGGAAATGCTATTACAAAATATATTAATCCAAAAGTTCTTTCATGGATAGCAGGTATAGGATTTATCATCATAGGAATATGGACTATAATAAAATCATAAAAACTCATAACAAGTCAATGCACCCGACTTTTTCCCGCCGCTTCACTCTGGGAAAAAGCGGGTGATTTCCAACGTTATGATATAAAAATGAAACAATTTAAATCCAGAAAACAAAATAGATTAAATGGATATGATTATTTTTTGAATGGGTATTATTCCGTAGCTATTTGTACGCAAAATTGGGAATATGTTTTTGGTGATATTAC
>JAGLSE010000016.1 GCA_023135905.1 Candidatus Omnitrophota bacterium | reverse complement strand
CCAGCTTTAGCATCTATAGCTCTTTCTACTAATACATCAATTTTAACAGCTATTGGTAATGATTTTGGATTTGATGATATTTTTTTACGTCAAATAGAAGCCTTAACGAATCTCAATGATATTGTTATTGCTATTTCAACCTCTGGCAACTCAAAAAATGTTATAAAAGCAATTGAAAAAGCTAAAAAACTCGGCGCAAAAACTGTTGGTTTTTTAGGTATGGATGGAGGTCTATTAAAAGATATAGTTGATATTCCTTTTATTATAGAAATAAATGATACGCCTCGCGTTCAAGAAATGCATATATTAGCTGGTCATATTATTTGCGAGATTATAGAAAACCATTTCTTTCCTAATAATTAGCAATATTTATTTAATATCCCACTTACTAGTTCTATGCTGAACATATTATATTTATGAAAAAAATAAATAAATTATCCAGACTTAAAAAAATTGTTTCCACATTAAAAAAAGAAGGCAAAATCATAGTATTTACCAATGGATGTTTTGATATACTCCACTTAGGACATCTAAAAATTTTAAAAGAAGCTAAAAAACAAGGCGATATCCTTATCGTTGGACTTAATTCCGACATTTCAATTAAAAAAAATAAAGGTTTCACTCGCCCCATTCAGGATGAAATCACTAGAAGTCATATTCTAGCCAATATGGAATTAGTCGATTATGTAATTTTATTTGAAGAAAAAACTCCTTATAATATCATTAAAGAGCTAACCCCTGATGTTTTGGTCAAAGGAGGAGATTGGACTAAAAATAATATAATAGGAAATGATTTAGTTAAAAAAATATATAGAGTTAAACTTTGTTCGGGACAATCAACTACTAATACAATAAATAAAATCAAAAATGCCTAAAAAAACCTTATTAAGAGTTATTGATGTCAATTTCAACCGATCTAAAGAAGGACTCCGGGTAGTAGAAGATATTTTTAGATTTATTTTTGAAAATAATGTTTTAAGAAAGAAAATACGTAAACTGAGACATGCTTTAACCTGTATAGCAAATGAAACTTTATTAAAAGATGCCATTTTGTCTCGTAATTCAAAAGATGATATTGGCAAAGATATTGATGATTTGGAACTCAAGAGAAATGACATAAACAGTATACTTTATTGTAACCTGCAAAGGGCAAAAGAATCTTTAAGAGTCTTGGAAGAATTTTTAAAAGTTATTTCTTTTGAAAAAGTATCGGAAATAAAAAAAATACGTTATAAACTATATCAAATAGAAAAAGAAGCATTAAAGTTTTGCTCAAATAATGCTAATAACAATTAAAATAACTTTTGAATCGGTTGCTATTCTTTCAATATCTAGGTATAATAAAAAATAATTTTTAAAAAAAATTTAAATTGAGGAAAAAAATGTTTAAAAAAAATTTTATCAAACAAATAGCAAAAATAGAAAAAGTTTCTTATCCTTTTCTTCAAAAACAAATAGAACTAGGACGAGTAGTTATACCTTTAAACAAAAACCACTGTATCGAGAAACCTACTGCAATTGGTGAAGGATTAAAGGTTAAAGTTAATGCTAATATCGGCTTATCCACTAATGAACTTAATAGCCGAAACGAATTAAAAAAAGTTGCGGCTGCTGTCCAACATGGTGCTGACACAATAATGGATCTAAGTGTTAATACTGATTTAGCTAATTTTCGCAGAAAAGTTATTAAAAATTGCTCTGTACCTATAGGGACAGTTCCTCTTTATGAAATTGCTCTTGAAGTTGAAAAGAAAAGAAATGATTTCACTAATATGAATTTTGATGATATATGGGATATATTAAAAAAACAAGCCGAAGAGGGCGTAGATTTTTTTACAATACATGCTGGTATACTTAAAAAATCAATATCAATGATTAGAAAGAAAAAACGGTTGGGCGGTATAGTTAGTAGAGGAGGTGCCATCTTAACTCGTTGGATGATTAATAATAAAAAAGAAAATCCTTTTTATGATAATTTTGATAAAATATTAGATCTAGCAAAAAAACATAATATTACAATAAGTTTAGGTGACGCGTTAAGGCCGGGAGCAATTGCTGACTCTACCGATGAATTACAAATCTTTGAATTAAAAATTCTTGGTGAATTGGTAAAACAATGTAGAAAAAATGGTGTTCAAGTCATGGTAGAAGGACCTGGACATATACGGCTTGATGAAATAGCAAAAAATATGCTCTTAGAAAAAAAATATTGCCATAATGCGCCTTTTTATGTATTAGGACCTTTACCTACTGATATTGCCGCAGGATATGACCATATTACCTCAGCCATAGGAGGTGCTATAGCCGCCTTCAATGGAGCCGATTTTTTATGTGTAGTAACTCCAGCCGAACATCTTAGACATCCTACAGTTGAAGATATTAAAGACGGGGTTATAGCTTCTCGAATTGCCGCTCATTGTGTTAATCTTTTAAGATTTAAAGATGAACTTAATCGAAATACCCAAATTTCGCTTCATAGATCACATAGAGATTGGGAAAAAATTTTCCCTCTGACCATAGACGAATCGAAAGCTAGAGAATATCGGAAACAACTTAAATCTTCAGAAGATATCTGTTCAATGTGCGGTGATTTTTGTTCACTGAAAATAATTGATAAGTGTTTTTTATTGAAATAAAAATAAATCAATCTAAATAAACTTTATATGCAAAACACTTTTCTTTGATAAAATTTAATATATTTATAATAATTTTCTAGCAAATAAAATAAATTTTCGTTTTTTAATATAACTTAATAATTAATTTTATACTTGGTAAAATTAATATATCTGTGGACGTGGTTCTATGGGATTGTTGAAAAATATAACAATCCCGATTACACAGATTGAAAACATTAAAACAGTATTATTGTAATTGGTTTATAAAAGTAGTTTTGTTGCTTGAAAAATTTTGATCCTATATAAACGCGGGCGTGGTTCAATGGTAGAACACCAGCTTCCCAAGCTAGTAACGGCGGTTCGATTCCGCTCGCCCGCTCCATATATGTAAATATAGTTATAACAATACACTCCTATGAAACAAAGGAGATAATTATAATTTTTAAAATAAATATAAAGAAAACTGAAATTAACTATTCAATAACCATTTCAGTTTTTAAATATTGAATAATTTGACATTTTAAGGTAGTATGCTAATTTACTTTATATAATATTAATGAACAAATTTAAAACAACTAATTAATAATGAAAATTTTGATTTCGTTATTCTTGTTATTTATTATATCCTGTGCACCGGTTAGATATCAAACAAACCAAATAGTATCAAAAATTCCTGCCGGAAAAGATACAAGATCCTACTATTTAATCAAACAAGGTGATTCTGTATGGAGAATATCAAAAAAATATGGAGTAACGGTAGAGGCTATTATTAAAGAAAACAAACTTTCTTCCCCCAAAGATCTAATTATAGGACAAAAACTTTATATTCCATATGAATATGTAAATAAGAATAATTCTTCATTTATGTGGCCAATTAGAGGAGAAATTATTAATTTTTTTAAAGAAAACGTCGATAATACTATTAATAAAGGGTTAAATATAAAAATTACTAATGGAAATAAAGACGTTAAAGCATCTATTGACGGAAATGTTGTATTTTCAAACTATCTTAAAGGATGGGGTAAAACCATAATTTTAAAACATGAAAACAATTTTTATACTGTATACGCTAATCTTGATATTACATTAGTAAATGCCGGAACTTTTGCTAAAAAAACTCAGCCAATCGGGACAGTCGCTTCAAGTAAAAATGGGGATTATATACTCCATTTTG
The DNA here is from genome assembly GCA_023135905.1 of Candidatus Omnitrophota bacterium. Classification (GTDB taxonomy): domain Bacteria; phylum Omnitrophota; class Gorgyraeia; order Duberdicusellales; family 4484-171; genus JAGLSE01. Next base: position 7,758 of record JAGLSE010000016.1, on the reverse strand, counting down.
AAATTCGAAAAAATTCAATTCCTAAAGATCCGCTGCAATATCTTAATTAAAAATTTATGAATAAATTACCTTGGCAAACAAAACTTGAAACCTTAAACAAAAGAATAGAAGCTTTTCCTAAAGGTTATAGACAAAATGTATCTATCCTTGGTAATGATCCTGAAGAAACCTCATATCTGTTGGAAAATTACTTACAGACAAATATGTTTAAGGAAATAAATTATATCCATGCTACGAGTTCTTATTCTGGTGAAAAAGAATTCTTTAAATCTATTATTTTTTCTCTATTAAGCAATTATACTCATTTAGAAGATACTATAGATAATCTTATTACTTATGCTAGCCCAGTTTTGGAAAAAACTACAAGTTTTATTAAAAATTGTTTTCAAAAAGAAAAGTTTATTTTTCTTGATATACTGGAAGTAATAAATTTATTTATTACTGAAAGCAACAGAAATTGTCTTCTTATTATAGAAGAATTCTTAGATTTAAAAGATTTATTTAAAAATGTTTATCCTGAATTTTCTAATTTCTTGGTAATTCAAAGAAATTGTATGGTAATATTGACATCATCAAACACTAAAGAAGCAGAAAAAATCCTAGCTGGAGAGTTAAATTTACTTTTCGGAAATTTTGAAAAAATCTATTTAAATGACAACTTTTCTCTTCAAAATTATTTATATCTAAAAGAAAAAATATATCCCATTAATCCCTCAGCTTTTTTTCTCTCTTATTTTGTGAATAGTCTTGGTTCTAATATCGTTTATTATGATTTGATAGCTGATATTATTAAAGCTAAATATGATCCCAACAATGAAGATGAGTCAATTATAAATATAATTAAATGTATACTTTATTCTAAAACAACCGGATTATTCCAAAAGTTCATTAAAAAAATCGATTTAATCAAGTTATGTTTAAAAGATTATATTCCAATATTAAAATTACTAATTTCTCTTAGTCAAGGCTATCTAAGAAAACGTGAACTTTTATCTTTAAATATTTATAATAACAAAGAACTTACATCAAAATTACAGAAACTAGTTGATTTAAATTATATAGAAAATCTTGGTAACATTTATAAATTAAACGATTCTTTATTTTCATTTTGGTTATCACATATATTTACCTTATATTTTTCACCTGCGATCCTTTCTCCTAAATTAAGAATATCTATTTTCAAAAAAAAGATGATTGAAGATATTGCTATTCAAAAAGAAGAGTTTTTTAAAGATAAGCTTAAAAAAGTATTACAATTATTCTCTTCTTTTCGAAATGACACTTTACAATTAGGTAAAAATAAATACAGACTTCCTATCTTAAATAATACTAAAGTAATATCGTATCCAAAAAATGATTTTCACCTTTTGATAGGAGAAGGAAAAGAAATTATTTTTGCTGGAATTAAAGAAAAAAATGTTGACGATAATGATATCCTTGATTTTATAGAAAAAGGGTCAAATATCAAAGGAAAACGAGTTAAGAAAATTTTCATTTCTTTAGATGATATCCCTCATAGGGTAAGATTAATAGCAAAAAATAATAAATTGACAATGTGGGATCTGCAGGATGTAAATAATCTTTTGAACATTTATAATAAACCTGTTGTTCCTTTAAATTTATAAAGTAAAAATTACTACTATTATTCCAATAAATGATGGTTCTTATAAAATATAAAACAAAATGAAACTTTTAGTTATTTCTGATACTCATATACCTTTAGCCGCCAAGAATTTACCTTCCATAATCGAAAATGAAGCAAAAACAAGTGATTATTGCATTCATTGCGGTGATTTCATTTCATATCCAATTTTTGAAAAATTGGAAGCTTGGTCTCAAATCTATGCAGTTCATGGAAACATGGACGATGAAATTTTAAAGAAAACCCTTCCTGAAATAAAAATCTTAAAACTAGATAGTATTACTTTAGGTATTACGCATGGGGGAGGTAACCCCAAAAATATAATTTCAAATGTAAACAATAAATTTATAAATAATTTTCAAGAAATAGATATTTTTTTATTCGGACATTCTCATTTGGCTTTAAACGAAGCTATAAATGGAAAAATATACTTTAATCCTGGATCACCTACTGATACTATATTTGCACCTTACCAATCATATGGAATTATTGAAATAACTGGTAAAGATATTAAAAGGAGGATAGTTAAATTTGAATAAATTATGGGCTCCTTGGCGTATAGAATATATTAACCAGATAAAAAATAAAGGTTGTATTTTATGCAATATTTTAAAAGAAAAGCAAGATAAAAAAAATTTTATTCTTTTTCGATCAAACTATTGTTTCGCAGTACTAAATACTTATCCTTATAATAACGGGCATATAATGATAGTCCCAAATAGACATATAAAATCGTTAGAGAAATTAAAAGATAATGAACTTTTGGACATGAACAAAAGTCTTATAAAAATAAAATCTACCTTAAAAAGAACATTAAATCCCGGTGGATTTAATATAGGAATGAATATTGGCAGTATTGCAGGAGCTGGAATAGATAAACACTTACACATGCATATTGTTCCCAGATGGCAAGGAGATACAAATTTTATGCCGGTTTTGACAAACACAAAAATAATCTCTCAAAGTCTTAAGGAGTTATATATTCTACTAAAAAAAGAAATTATTCATCACCCTTGAAAGAATTTAGTCATTCGCAAAAATCTCTTAATATTAAAAATTAATATTTTCTCTGGAAAAAAGAGTAAATATAGGTTAAAATATGCATTATGAATAAATATACATCAATATTTTCATCATATCATACAATTTATAGATTAATTACAACTTTAGGTGAATTAAAAAATTTTTTAGCTGGAATATGCCGTCTTTATAAAAAATCTTTTCATGCCGATAAAGTCGTAATAATAAGTCCAATTTTTAATACCCGCCAATACCTAAAAATCCGTATAGAAGCTAAAAAGCAATATATTAAAAAAGGTGGTTTATCTATTCTTACCCGTATAGAAAAAGAAATTTTAAAACAGGAAAAAGAAATTTTCGTCAATAGAAGACTTATTAGCCCTTTATTTTTTTCTGATACATTAGGTGCTATTTATATCAAAAGAGATTCTAAAATGAAAGACTTCACCGAAGATGAAAAAAAATGGTTTGCCTCTTTATGTGAAGAAATAAGTTTAGGTTTAAAAATCCATAATTTATACCAAGAACAGCAAAAACTTGTCATAAATTATATACAATCATTATCTCGGTTATTAACTCAATTTGTTCCAACATCCTACATGCATACAAAAGCAATATTTCGTCTTATCAAAGCTCTCGGAAAAGAAATGAAACTATCGGAAACAGAAATTAATTCTTTAGAACACGCATCATTATTACATGATACTGGGAAAATTGATATTCCATTTGAACTTCTTAATAAAAGAAGATCTCTTACTGATGAAGAATTTAAAGTAATAGCAAAGCACCCACGAAAAGGTGTTGAATTAATTAAAAATTTAGAAATTTTAAAACCGGCAATTCCTATAATACTACATCACCATGAACGATATGACGGAAAAGGTTATCCTTCTAAATTGAAAAAAGAGAATATACCTATAGGAGCAAGAATTCTTGCTGTTTTAGATACTTTCGATTCTATGTATTTTGGTAGATCCTATAAAGATAATCATCCTTTAGAACAAGTTGAAAATGAAATCAAAAAAAATAAAGGTAAACAATTTGACCCTAAAGTAGTTGATGCCTTCTTAAAAATATTAAAAAGAAAAAGTATACAAGTATTACTGGAATCATATCCTAAAAAAAATAAAACAACCTGCTCATTATAATATAACTGTTTCGAAATACAACATTCCTAATTACGGTGATTATTTTTTGATTAAAATGATTGAAAAATTAGTGTTTTAATCAATGAGACTTAGATTTTTCTACGAAAAATTTGTAGTCGAATTGATCCTGAGCGAGGAAAACGAGTCGAAGGATCTCGGGTTTAATTCCCCGCAGTTTCCTGCGAAAAGTTATTAGGTGAAACCTTCGAGACCCCGTAGCTTACTGCGGGGTAGTTGATTACGCATAATCAACATTTATAATTTAACTCAAGCTCTGATGCTATTATAAAACCAAACTCTAATATAAAATTTCTTTTAAAACAATGGTTTTAGGTTATTCCCAATGTTTACTTATTAAAATTCCAGTTGAATCATAAATAAATGTTACCAAAGAAAAAGATGAGATTTTAAATTGGTAGGATAATATTTAATAAAAAAAGAATGCTTATGTGTAAAAAATGTCATCTTCCGACTTGGAGGATTCGGAGTTTATTAATTATACTGGATTATCCGATTAGACACTAAGTGTATTTTATTAAGCCCGAAGGGCAGAATACCCCGGCTTTAGCAGTGGATGAATGTGTTTTTGCCAAAACGACACCGAGAGAAGCTCGAACAAAAATTTATCAAGTCCCGCGGGCTTGCCCGTGTGTATCTACACATTTGTAGAAACGCAATAAAATAACATATCTTATGATTCAACGATACATTTTAGCTTTTGCTTGGGTAACAATAATTATGATTTAATTCGTATTTAGTTTTAAATCTGAAGTTTCTTGATTTTTTATAAATTTCCTCTATAATAAGGCATATGAATGATAAACAGCTATATCTATCAGGATTGAAAAAAAACACTCAAAAAGAGGATAAAAAACTTGTATTACTGCTGTCTTTAGACAAAATAATACTCTCAAGTGTAGTAATTGTCCTATTACTTACTTTAACCTTTTCGATAGGAGTTGAAAAAGGCAAGAAGATAACTTCCGGTAACAATAAAGATATTGATGGAAATTACATAAATCAAACATCAAAAACAATTTCGGAAATAAATGAAGATTTAGATATAAATATAGAAAATAAACCTTATTCTTTGGATGATAATTCGTTTTTAAAAGAAATAGCCGATAATACTCCAATAAAGACAAAATTATCTAATGAGCAAAACGAATCAATCGCTGTCCAAAGTAAAACTGAAATATCACTTAACATAGCTAAAAAAGATATTAATAAAGTATCTTATTCTATTCAAGTTGCGAGTTTTCTTAAAGAAAATTCCGCACGTCAAGAAGCTGATGAATTAAAAAAACAAGGTTATCCTGTATCTCTTATTAAAAAAGGAAAATATGTCGTAGTATATGTCGGTAATTTTAAAAATGAAATTGACGCTAAAAATAGAATGAATTTACTTAAAAAAAAATACAAAGATTGTATATTAAGGAGGTTATAATGGGATTGCATTCATCACTAAAAAGAGGCAACAGAACTGGTGCAGGACGTTCAGTAATGAAACGAACTGAAAGAATAAAATGGTTAATTGAAAAAGGCGATTGGACTGATGAAACACGTGTAGTTGGTCTTCCAAAAATTAAAATAATTAAATTGAAAGCCGCAAAAAAGGAAAAACCTAAAGAAGATAAAGATTCTGATAAAAAGAAAAAATAAATACGTTTATATGAAAAAATATATATTTATTATATCTTTGGTTATGCTGTTACCTTTAAATTCTTTTCCAAATGAAAAATACAAAGTAATCAAAGATAAAATCAATGTACGCATAGATTCTACTGTTACATCTCAGATACTTGGAGTATTAAACGAGGATGAAACAGTAGAAATTTTAAAAGAAAGCCGCGACTGGATAAAAATTTTATTACCAAAACGTTTTAAGGGTTTTGTCTCATCTCAATATGTTAAAAAAACTTCAAAAGTCGTAGGTATTGTCACAGCTTCGCAACTTAATTTAAGAATTAAACCATCACTAGAATCTTATGTCATCGGTAAAGTAAAAAAAAATTCGGAATTAAAATTACTTAGACAAAATAATGATTGGTATGAAATCAGCGCTTATCCTTATGCTAAGGGATGGGTACATAAGAAATTTTTGGTCAAATCTGATACCAAAAAACCAACATCCAATTCATCCAAGGATATACAAAATAAAATAAAAAAACTCTCAGCACCTGATATAAAAAAGAAAAAAAATCTACATGAGAATCTCATCGCAAAAGGCGTAGAAATACTTCCGTTTATTGAACAAATTATACCTAACGCGGACAATAATACTTGTTACAGCATAATTTTCATATTGTCATCTTTAGGTAAAACTCATACTAATTTATTACCATATTTTTTTAAAAAGATTACCTCTTTAAATATTAAATCATCCAGCATATATCTCGATATTATTCAAGGAATTCTTAATCCTAAACAAAATCAAAAAGCATATTTTTATTTAGCTCAACAAAATAACCTTACAATTAAAGATATAAAAGACGCTAAACTTTTTCTTTCAAACATTTATAATTCAACTCTAAATAGCAATTAACTAAATAACTAATAGATGACCATCATTTTTTTCATAATAATATTATTTTTATCAATTACAATACACGAATTCGCTCATGGATGGATCGCTTATAAATTGGGAGACTTAACTGCCAAACATTCCGGCAGGTTAACATTGAATCCTTTAGCTCATATCGATCCTTTCGGGACAGTTGTTCTTCCTATTTTGACATTAATAATCAGCAGAGGATTATTTCCTTTTGGATATGCCAAACCTGTTCCGATCAACCCCTATAATTTTAAAAACCCAAAAAAAGATATTCGTTGGGTCGGACTGGCTGGTCCTGGAATTAATATTATTTTTGCTATAATTTTAACTTTGATTATAAAATTGAATATATCATTCTTACAAGATGCTTTGAAATTGGGTGTATTAATAAATTTGATTCTAGCTATTTTTAACCTTATTCCTATTCCGCCTTTAGACGGGTCAAAAATTCTTGCATCTCTTTTACCAAATAAATATTCATATCCTTATCTTAAAATGGAAAAATACGGTTTTTTAATAATAATATTTCTAATCATGTCGGGATTTATCAAATGGTTTCTTATACCTTTAGTAAATATGATAGCCAATAATATTTTAGGAATAAATTTTATAATTTAAACAGGCAATTAAAAAATGTTAAAAACTATACCGGTTCAATTAAAAGAAAACTCTTACGAAATTAAAATAGGTCATGGTTGTTTCAAAGAAATACTTAAATATTTAAACCCTCTTAAACTAGGTAATTACGGTATAGTTATTGTTTCATCAAAAGTTTATGACTTATACAAAAATTTAATTAAAAACACATTTAAAGCTAAAGATTTCAAAATAATTAAAGTAATTAACGGAGAAAAATTAAAATCAAGAAAATGGTTGTTTCACGTTATAAACGAAATACTTAAAACAGACACTTGGGGCAGAAAGATTTTTATACTTTGTTTAGGCGGAGGAACTGTAGGAGATTTGGGAGGATTTGTCGCTTCTATGTATAAACGGGGAGTGCCCTACCTACATATACCTACAACCTTATTAGCTCAAGTAGACGCTAGTATTGGCGGAAAAACAGCTATAGACTTAAATGAAGCAAAAAATATATTAGGATCTTTTTACCAACCTAAAACTGTTATTATTGATCCGAATTTTTTAACAACATTATCTAAAAAAGAGCTTAAACAAGGTATCGCTGAAGCAATTAAATATGGTTTAATTATTGATGAAGATTTTTTTTATTTTCTTAAAAAAAATCATAAACAAATAGAGGATCTAGACCCGGCTTCAATATCAAAGCTAATACATACTTGCGCAAGCATAAAAGCAAAAATAGTAGAAAAAGATGAAAAAGAAATTAAAGGATTAAGAACAATTCTTAACTTTGGACATACACTTGGACACGC
>JAGLSE010000150.1 GCA_023135905.1 Candidatus Omnitrophota bacterium | reverse complement strand
GTCAGCATGAAGACCTTAAACAAACTATGGATTACCTAAAAGAGCATAATATATCCACACCGAAATCAGAAGATAAAAATGAAGAACCTTTGCCCTGTGGTTGTTCGGGGACGATGATGAAGGATTTTCGCAATGATAAAGTCGAAGAGGCTCAAGAACAGCCGGCGGGAGCTACTAAATCCGAATTGCGTCAATGGCCTACACAGTTACACTTATTAAATTCAGCAGCACCGTATTTTAAAGAGTCCGATCTTTTAGTAGCGGCTGATTGCGTTGCGTTTACCTTTGCTGATTTTCACAGACGTTTTTTAAAAGGAAAAACTCTTGTGATGTTTTGTCCGAAACTAGATTCAAATATGGATATGTATTTAGAGAAACTCACAGCTATTATTCGGGATAATAATATAAAATCAATTACAGTAGTTAAGATGGAAGTGCCGTGCTGTTCCGGTACTCTAAAGTTGGTAGAGCAAGCGGTTAAGAACTCAAAAAAGAATGTTGTTATTAAAGATTATACAATTTCTATTAGAGGAGACATCGTATAATCTAAAAGGAAACTACTGTTTTATGTCACCAAATTTTTGTTGACATAAAACCAAATAAATGTAACAATGACTTCAAAGAAAAAGACAGTAGTGATGTGTTTAAGAAATGGGTGACAAATGGTTATACAAAAGAATACAAAGTTATTGGGCTTTGAGTTATTTTTTAGGAAAAGGAGAATGTAATGAGTAAAAAATTGTACGTAGGAAATCTGCCATTCAAAATGACAGAAGATGAACTGCATTCCTTGTTTAGTGGTCACGGGCAAGTGACGAGTGCAAGAATAATAACCGATAAATATAGCGGTAGGTCAAAAGGGTTTGGATTTGTTGAAATGGAAAACGATACAGAAGCAGCAGCGGCTATAGAAGCTGTCAGCAAAAATCCTATTGACGGGAGAACATTGGTTGTAAATGAAGCACGGCCGATGGAAGAACGGCGTTCTGGTGGAGGAGGAAAACGTTTTGGAGGAAGGAGTTCTTCCGGTGGAGGAGGAGGCCGGTTCGGGGATAAAAAAAGAAACAGATACTAAATTTTACTCGATGATCCATGTAGTTGTTTCCGGTATATAGAAAATCCGGCATTTTTTGCCGGGAGGATTTTGTGCAGGATAGGGGACGCCCCTTTAATGACGGTGTTGAATTTTTAATGGAAGTGAGAGATAATAATTTTCATAATGGAAAACAGGACGAAAGGACAAATAGAAAGTCAGATTAGTGAAGCGATAATAAAGTTTGAAAAAGAATATATGGGTAGAGGTCCTAAGGAGACCAAAACCTATATTATAAATGATATGATTTTTGTTCGGCTTAAAGGGGTCCTTACACCGGCGGAGGAGCGATTAACCAAGAGTGCAGAAGGGGCGGAGTTAATAAAAAAAACACGGGTTCGATTACTAGAAGAAGCGAGAGTTTTATTGGAAAATATTGTTTTTGACATTACTGCCTGCCATGTAAGAAGTTTGCATACGGATATAAGCACAAAAACAGGGGAAAGAATCATAGTCTTTACACTAGATAAGAATTTAGAAAACAGGTTCTAAATAAGAAAAAGCCTTTTTTTGAAGCATGAAAAGAAACTTGACTATTTTCTTTTTTTGTTATATAGTATGGCAACTTAAAGAATAGTTGGGAGACGAAACAAGGATCTTAAAAGAGGTTGTTGTTGAGTAAGCCAATATTAATATCTTCTGTTTTTTAAAAAGGAGCGGAAGATGAGGATGTTGGCTTTTTTTATTTAATGAAAGCATAGTTTACAAAAGGGTAATGAACCTAACTGATATGCCTGGATTAAATTCCGCACCTTTCTATAGGGAAGAGGTTTTTTGCAGCAAAAAGAGATGGAGTTAAATTCGACCGATAAACTTATGGGCACTTCATTTCATGAGTTTGGGTTATATTCGAAAAGGAGGATTTTATGATGGGGGAAAAATGTTTTGAATTACTTAAAGCAAAATGTGGTGAAGAAAAGTATGAGCGGCTGGTGAATTTAAATAATTCCAAATTGCTCGATTTTATTGCTAAATATTCGGAGCTTTGTAATCCTGATTCTGTATATGTTTGCAATGATTCTGAAGAAGATAAGCAATATATAAGGGATAGAGCCTTGATAACCGGAGAAGAAAAGAAACTTATTATGGAGGGCCAGTCGGTA
>JAGLSE010000015.1 GCA_023135905.1 Candidatus Omnitrophota bacterium | reverse complement strand
CTAAACTTTCCTATTTTTTAGGAAAATGCGATAAGAATGTAGTAAATGAAGTTATTGAAATGATTAAACTATTCAAAATACCTACAAAAATCAACTTTGATTACATATCTTTGTATAAATCATTAACTTATGACAAAAAATTTGTTTCAGGCAAAATTCGAATGGTACTTATTAAAAAAATTGGAGAAGTGGAGGTTGTTGAAGGCATCTCTCCTGAAAAAATTAAGAAAATTTTGAAAACTTTTAGTATTTGACAAACAAAAAAATATATGGTATTTTAAAGCATATTTAAACTAATTAAATAATTGATATTATGAATGACCAAAGAAAATGCGAAAGATTAGGAGTTTCATTTCCTGTTGAATGTAAATATTTCCCAGATTGGAAATATTTTTATACTGTAAGTAAAGACTTAAGTTTAGGTGGTTTAAAAATCCTAACTAATGATTTTTTACCAAAAAGCAATTTAATTAAACTTAATATTAACCTAATTGATAAAGTTGTAAATGTAAAAGCAAAAGTTGCATGGTGTAACTCAGAAAGAGCATCTGAAAGATACACCGCAGGTTTGGAATTTGTAGAAATTAATCCTATAAATAAAAAAGAATTAACAAATTTTATTAACACTATTCACAACTCATAAACTAATATGTCAAAAGCTGAAGAAAAAAGAAGAAACTGTTTAAGTTGCAACAAATCGTTAAGAAAGGTGGATTGGTATTATCGAAATAATGGGTTTTATTGTAATAAGTCATGTTTTAAATCCCATCTTAGAAAAAACGAATCTACATAAAATTGATGATTGAAAAAAGATCTTGTCCACGTATTGAACGAAAGGTACCACTAAAGTTATCTGATAGTGACGAATATGACTTACTAACAGAGACTTCTAATATCAGTGCGAGTGGTGCATATTTTCCCATTAATAAGCCACTCGCCTTAATGACTAAATATGATATTATCATTTTAGTCCCAATAACAAAAAATAAAATAAAGTCTATAAAAAAAATAAATTGTTGTGGAGTGGTTGTACGTATAATAAAGTCAAATGATGACAATAAATATCCTTATCGTGCAGCTATATATTTTTGTGATATGAAAGATTCTGATAGGAAATCTATAAAATCGTATATAAATGTTCATAAACAATAGCTAAATATCTTTTCCCTCAATAATGCTTCAACTACAAATTCCTATTCCAGTTAAATTTTTTTGTGCTTTAATCTATTCTAACGAAGATATATATTTAAAAACAAAACTTATTTTACAAAAAAAATTCGGGAAAATAGATTTTGAAAGCCAATTGATACCATTTAATTTTACCGATTATTATTCTAAAGAAATGGGAGAATGCCTTTATAGAAGGTTTATATCTTTTAAAAAATTAAGACTACCCTGTAAATTTGCAAACATCAAACTGTATTGCATTAAATTAGAAAAATTATTTTCTTCAAAAAACAGCAGAAAAATAAATATAGATCCCGGATATATTAATGAATCCAAATTAGTATTAACAACTACTAAAGATTTTTCTCATAGAATATATTTAAAAAAAGGAATTTTTGCTGAAATTACTCTTAGTTTTATTAACGGTAAATTTTCGAATTGGCCGACTACATTTCCTGATTATCGTACTGATGAATATAAAAACATCTTCAATATAATTAGAGAAAAATATCGCAATGATATAAAAGATAAATATGGAAAACAAAATAAACCTAATAAATAGAATAATTACCCCATTATTTGATAAATTAATGAATTGCAATATTTGTCCTCGCAATTGCCATGTAAATAGGTTAAATGATGATATTGGCTATTGCGGAGCAAAAAACGACGTTGTGGTCTATACTTCATTTCTGCATACCGGTGAAGAACCGGCAATTTGCGGTAATGGAGGTAGTGGGACAATATTTTTCAGCGGGTGCAGTTTGAAATGTGAATATTGTCAAAACTATAAATTTTCAAATTCTATCGTCGGAAAAAAATTGTCCGAAAATGAACTAGCTCAAACAATGCTAAATTTACAAAATAGAGGATCTGATAATATAAACTTAGTAACACCTACTCATTATCTACCTCAAATATTAAAATCTTTATTAATAGCTTTAAAATACGGTTTGAATATACCTATTATCTATAACACCTCAGGTTATGAAAAAAAAGAGATTATCCGTCAATTAAATGGAATAATTGACATATATTTAACTGATTTTAAATATATCTCTGATGATTCCGCTAAACTATACTCAAAAGCCCCAGATTACCCGAAATTTTGCAAAGAAAGCATTAAAAGTATGTCTAGACCTTCTTTATGGAATAATTCCAATAATCTACTTAAAAAAGGATTAATTATTAGACATCTTGTCCTGCCAGGACAAATAAATGAATCTATGGCAATCCTAAAATGGATAAAGAACAATGTACCAGATGCCATTACAAGCATTATGTTTCAATACCAACCCTATTATAATAGCAGCAAATACTCTGAGATAAACCGTAAAATCAACAAACAAGAATATAATATAATAAAAAATCTTTCAGAAAAATTAGAACTTAATGGCTGGATCCAAGATTTTAAACCTGAAGAAAAATTGGCCGGAATATACTTTAAACCGGAATTATGAAAAGAAAAATTCTGCATTAAAAAAACCTAACCTAAGAAAATTAATCCACAAAGAAATTTATAAAAATTAGTCAAAATTTATTTTAATCCTGGGAATCACATATTAGGCATACCAACATATGTGTAGGGCAACAACGCCATTATAGACCACTTTAAAGAAGATTATAGTAAACATGTGAATAGGTAAACACG
>JAGLSE010000149.1 GCA_023135905.1 Candidatus Omnitrophota bacterium | reverse complement strand
TACGCATCTTATCTGCTTACAAAAACTCCAGGATCTTCAAAAGTTTTCAAAGGTAGTATTGTGGTTTATTCTTTAAAAATGAAAACTAAATTATTTGGGATTCCTTTATCCAAATTAGAAAAAACCCAAGGCGTATCCAAAGAAATTAGCCTTATATTAGCTCAAAAAGTAAGAAATAAATTTAAATCTGATTTAGGTGCTTCTATTGTCGGGTTTGCTGGACCAAGTACCCGAAAAGGTGTCAAAGTCGGCACAGTTTATATAAGCCTTTGTGATAAAAAATCTATTATAAGCAAAAGAAGCTTACTTACCGGACCGAGAAATATGGTACAAAAAAAAGCTGGGAATATTTTAATAAACATGATATATGAAAAAATAAAAACATATTAAATTCATAGCCCGTGGTTGATAAAATTTAATAAATTTTTGCGGTTTTAGTGTTATCGCTTTTGCTCATTTAAAAAGTTCATAATATCAAAAAATGTGCGGAGTTCAAGAAAACAAAAATAGAAATAACCGCTTTGCTAATACGAGATACTTAAATATGAGAGCATTTATAGCTATAGATTTACCTTTTAATATAAAAAATAAAATCAGACAAATTCAAACTCGTTTAAAATCATCTGAAATATCTGCCAAATGGATTAAACCCGAAAATATTCATCTTACATTAAAATTTTTAGGTAATATAGAAGAAAATCAGATTAATGAGATTGAAAATATAATTAAAGAAACAACCTATATCTCAAAACCTTTTCAGGTATCATTTAATAATTTTGGATTTTTTCCCAATCCAAAGAAACCTAAAGTATTTTTTATCAGTTTAACTGACGAAAGCACTTTAAAAAAATTTACGAATATATTAGAGGAAAAATTAGAGAAATTAGGTTTTAAAAAAGAAAAAAGGTTTGAAGCTCATATTACTTTAGCTCGAATAAAAAATATCACAAATATAACTAACCTAGTTAAAGAAATTAATAATATTTCTTTCAAGAAAAGTTTTTCTATCAACGAAATAATTCTTTTTAGAAGTACTCTTACTCAATCTGGCCCTATTTATGCAAAGGTTTTTAGCAGTAGCCTTACAGATTGAAGTATAATATTAGAGTAAAGACCAGCTACTATATCATCACCCACAATACCTTTAGCCCCATTATATTTTTCAACTAAATTAGCTGGAGGAATTTTTATCATATCCAGCATACGAAAAACAAAAAATCCGGCAAGTATAAATAAAAATCCCATGTCTTTAGGAATAAACAAAAATGTAATTAGCATTCCAGCAAAATCATCAATTACGATTTTCTTACAATCTTTAACACCAAAAATTGCTTCTGCATAATCTGATATCGGAAAAGAAATTATCACAACCCCTATTGTAATAATAAAAAAAGATAACGGAGTTTTAACAAGACAATAAATCAAAACGGCTAATATACTGCCAGCAGTACCCGGCATAAGAGGGACATACCCTGCACCAAACAGTGTTGCTAACCATAAACAAATTTTAGATGATAATGTAAGATTTTTCATAAATAAACTCCTTTATTAAAATAAATCCTAAATTCTAAATTCTAATTCCCAAACAAAACAAAAAATAGCTGATAGATAGATGAGCTATAGCTTTAAAAAATACAAAAATCAAATAAATTATTAATACTAATCTCTCAATTAAAATAAAATATTAATATCCACTATTCCCGTCTAAAACATTGGCTCAACTTTTCTTGTTTAGATCCTGGCATTC
>JAGLSE010000148.1 GCA_023135905.1 Candidatus Omnitrophota bacterium | reverse complement strand
TAAACTTTCTTCAGGCGAAATAGTGATAGTTTATGATATTGGTGTAAGCAGGTCTAAATTTATATTTGAAGATAGCGCAATTATTATAGTACCTAATACTGATTTAAGTTGAAGTAAGATTATAAATTATACTTATGGGGAAGAAGAATTAAAAAAGATTTAGTGAAATTTATTAAAGGTAATGATAAAAATAACATAAAAAATAAGGAGGTTTGATATGGAAGAATCTAAGGAAAATGAAAAGAAACAAAAAAAAGGTTTTTTTTCTAAATTGTTTAAAAAATTTGATAAGAAGATGGAAGAAAAGGGGAAAAATTCAGGGTGTGACTGTTCTAAAGATTCTGATGGGGGTTCGTGCTGCTAAAATTTTGAGATTCGTTAGTTTATGATATTTTAAGGTTAAAGTCTAGTTCTTTTACGTTAATTTAGGTAAGTCGACAAACTTTTTATTTATGACTTTTTAAAGATATTATTTTTTTTATTAACATTGATTTTTGTTATTGGAATTATTCGCACTTATTTGTTTCAGAAAAAATAAGGAGTGGCTGTCTAAAAGTGGATTGAACGGGAATATTCGCGCTATTTTGTTTGGGGTGTTTATTCTTTTTTGTTCTTGTTTATCTAGCCCCATATTTATCGGATTTTTGAAAGCAGGCATACCTTTATATTTTACTTTATCTTTTTTTTAGTTGTGTCTCTTTTGATTAACGTGTATTTGGTAGTTTTAATACTGACTTTTTTTTAGATGGAAAATAACTCTGCGCAATATTTTTTTGCTACAATAAATGTAGTTATCAGATTGATCGTTTTTATATTTATTTTTTTTGCAAACCATACTTATTTAAAAAAATACACTACAAACATAACCCTATATATTTATTGAAAGTAAAGAAATGTTTTGTTAGAATAGTGATTAGCCAATGATTTAAACAATCATTCCAATTATTTAAAAAATATCTTAATAAATTTAAACGGTTTTAACAATTCGAAATAATCATAATCAAAGGTAAAAATATGTTGAGTAAAGTTGTGAAATATTTTGTAGATAGACATCTACTAACTAATTTGATTTGTATATCTGTGTTTATTGGCGGCATTGTTAGTTGGAAAAATATTAAAAAAGAGGAGATGCCGGATGTAACTTTTGATAATGTCCGTATATCTGCAGTATACCCCGGGGCTACTGCCGAGGAAGTTGAACATTTCGTTACCAAAGAATTAGAAGAAGCAGTTGAAGGAATTGATGGAGTGTATCAGGTTACCAGCACGGCCAGTCAAGGAAGTACAAGAGTTAATATTGAATTGGAACAGGATTATTCTGATAAGGATGAAGCTATATCAGAAATACGCAACGCAGTTTTAGATGTTAAATTGCCGGATGATATCCGGGATGACCCAACTGTTCGTGTCTTTAAAACATCAAAAAAAGCTATTATTGATATAGCTCTTGTTAATAGGGAAGTTTATTTACTGGATGTAGAAACTCGCAGTTTACTCCAGCAATATGCTGTATCATTAGAAAATCAATTAATTAATCTTCCTGAGGTAAACAGTGTGAACCGGTCAGGATATTTACAGGAAGAAATACAGATTGATGTAGACCCTGACAAATTAAAAAAATATAAAATTCCTTTAAGTCAGATTGAAAACGCGGTTAAGGATAATCATGTTCGCCAACCGGCAGGAAACATTGAAGCTAAAAATGAACCTAAAGTAACGATAAATGCTCAATTGGATACACCGGAGAAACTTAACACGCTTTATGTTCAAGCCGGTTTTGAGGGACAGGCTATTACTTTAAAAGAAGTTGCTGAAGTTAAAAAAGGGTTTAACCAGACAAAAGAGATTATAAAAGTTAACGGTCATCAAACTGTAATTTTAAATGTAGTTAAAAATAGTTCATATGGAATTTTAGAAGCCTTAGATGCTGTAGAAAAGTGTATTAAACGGTTTAAAGTAGATTATCTTAAGGATGGCCCAATAGATTTAATAACTTTGGATGATGAATCTTTAGATGTGAGAAATCGGTTATCAATTATTGCAATTAACGGCGGGATAGGGTTTGTGTTGATTCTT
>JAGLSE010000147.1 GCA_023135905.1 Candidatus Omnitrophota bacterium | reverse complement strand
TCATACCCGTCATCCCGGCGAATTTCAGAGACCTTGACGCTAGGCAGGCGGGATCTCAATAGGTAAAAGATTCCTGCATACCAGGAAGGACAGAATAGGGAACTATATGATTTTGTTTTGAATTTTGGATTTAGTGTTTATTAATAGGTGTTGTTAAGAAATTTTTAACAAAATATTAAAATATAAACGAGGGAGGTTTTTTATGAAAGGATTGGGAAGCAAATTGTATACTATTTTTTTAGTTGCATTATTTGTTATATCTGTTCAGATTAACGTCTGCGCGGAGGAAGGATGGAAGAGACAACTTTCTTTAGGTTATAACCAATCTAATGGGAATACAGATAAGTCGGAATTAAATATTTCGGGTGAAATTAAAAATATTATGACTGAAGCTGAGTTTTTGGGGAAATTAGATTTATATTATTCTTCTTCTAATAAAAAAATGGATTCTCAAAAGTGGATTGGTCTTACTAGATATTTTTATGATTTTGGTGAGGCAAAACAGTTGTTTAATTCTTATCAGGTTCAAGTTGATCATGACCGTTTTGCTGATATTGATTATAGAATACTTCCTTCAACTGGTATAGGTTATTGGATTTCTAAGGAAGCTGATTGGAAGGCTATGGTAGAAGCCTCTATGGGTTATGAAATAACAAATTATAAGAGCACGAAATCTGATGATGAAGATGTAGTTTTAATTGGACACGCGTATATGGAAAAGAAAATACTTGATAATGCGCGAATATCTGAAGATATATCAATTATCCCTTCTTTGGAAGGCAATGGCATAAGAATGAGATCAGAAACAGTATTTACTAATCCACTATCAGAAGTTTTAGATTTAAGTATTAAATTTGTTGTAGAACACGATACTAAACCTTCAGCTGATATTAAAAAAACCGATACTTTTCTTATCACGGGATTAAAATATTCTTTTTAGAGATTGGTTGATCAGCCTCTGGCTGAAGCTTTTGGTACTTAGTCCTTAGGGTGAGAAAAAGAAGAAGAATGAAAAGCCAAGGAAAAAGGGAGAACGTAAAGACGTGAAAAAGGTAATATATTTTGCTATCGCAAAATGAAATTAATAGAAATTAGTTTGCTGTGTTCACGAAATTATAGAAAAAAGGAGACAAGAGAATTAGAGATGTATAGATGTGAAAAAAGACGAAAAAAAGGAAAAAAGATAGAAAAATAAAATATCGTAGAGACTGCGTCTGATTGTAGGGAAGCATGACTTGTCTCGGCTTAATATGAAATGAATTAATCAATAATTAGTAAATAAATTGAAATTTCCATTAAACAAGTTAAAATGATTTAAGGAATTAATGTTTTTATTGTAAGGTGAAAATTATTCTAATTATATTAAAGGAAAAGGAGATGTAATGGAGAAGAAAAGAGTTAATTTAATTTTTGTGAGTATTATCGGAATTTTTATTATGGGTAGTTTTGTGTCATCTTATTCTAGAAGTGTGTTGCTTAAAAAAATATTAAAGCAGCAAACAGAAATGATGGAAATTCAGGATAGAATTAAAGACAGATTGGTTTCGATTATTAGTTCAGCGGTTAATAAATCTCCTTCGGAAGATAATTTTAAAGCAGTTTTACGTAATCAAGAGCAACTAAAACAAATTATATCAGGGTTGAAATCGAAATCAGTAAGTTCTAAAACACCAGAAAATTTAGTGAGCAAATCTGAAGTTAAATCACCTCCTGAATTTGATTATACGAAAGTGTATGATATTCCGATTGATCACTCTCCTATAATGGGGGATAAAAATGCACCGATAACTTTTGTGGTTTTTTTAGATTTTAGATGTGGGTATGCTTCGGAATATTATCCTTTAATGGTTGAAACAAAAAAGAAATATCCGGATAAGGTGAATTATGTTGTTAAGAATTTTCCATTATCTTTAGATAAAGACGGTAAAGCTCCTTCTAAAGCTGCTTTTGCTGCCGGAGAACAGGGAAAATATTTTGAAATGGTGGAAGCTTTGTTAAAAAACAGGAAAAATTTGAATGACGAAAAATATAAAGAGTTAGCTGAACAATTAGGGATGGATATAGAAAGATTTTGGAAAGATTATAAAGATAAAGATAGTCAATGGGAAGAATATATTAAAAAAGATTTAGAATTAGGAAAGGAGATTGGGGTGAGAGGAGTTCCTATGTTTTATATTAACGGGCTTATCAGCCGAGGACGGGATATTCCCGGGTTTAAAAAAGAGATTGATTTAATATTAAAAGATATATAAAAATAGATAAAATTTTTTTGGCAGAACTGAAGAAAAAAAGGAGGAGTTTATGAAGAAAATTATTATTTTTAGTGTTACGTTGTTTTTAGGATTAAATTTAGGAATAATCGGCTGTGTTCAGAAAGAGGATGCGCCGTTAATTAGTGAGGATATAAAAGGCTCTAATGGGGGGGAAACAGTAGAAACAAAAGTAGAATCGGCATTAGTTCAAGTAAATGAAATTAAACATAAAACAATTGATGTTGAAGATATAGCGGTTAAAAAAGTAGATTCTGTATCTAAACAGGTGAAAACTGTGAAAGAAGCTGTTAAGATAGCGGGACTTTTGGAAACAACTGAAGAAAAAGTTAACTATTTGATGGCTCAAGCAAATGGATTTTATGATTCAAAAAGATTTAAAAAAACAATAGATATAACTCAATATATTTTAAATAATGTGGATGGTGATTCTTCAGTTGCTAAGAATTTATTAGAAAATGCCAAACAAAATTTAGTTGCAAAAGCTAAAGAATCAATTGGTGGAGTAACCGAGAATTTGACTAATAAAATTGGTTCATTTGGGAAATAGGTAAGTAAGTTGTAATAGATTCAAAATAAAAGTTGAATACAATTTAAGTCGAATTGTAAAAATAGTGGTATATTTAACAATTTGTAAATAGTGTAGTTATAAACTTTATTTGTTTTGACCGATTTTTTAAAAATTTTAATAAAAAAATATTTTGATAATAGTAGGATTTGAGGAGTTTTTATATGGGCAGTTCAGGGTATTTCGAAACAGCGGTTTTAGCGGTAAAAGAAGCCGGAAAGATTCATAAGAAATATTTCAATCAGAAATTTGAAATAAACACTAAAGGTACGCCCTTTGATTTGGTGACGGTTGCGGATATTGAAGCCGAAAAAAAAATAGTTGAAGTAATTAGGGGATATTTTCCCGAGCATAATTTTTTAGGTGAAGAAAATAATTACGATAAAACTGATTCTGAGTATAAATGGATTATAGATCCTCTTGATGGAACGAATAATTTTGCTCATAGTTTGCCTATATTTTGTGTTTCTATCGCTTTAGCAAAGAATGATAAATTGTTGTTAGGTGTTATTTATGATCCTTTAAGAGAAGAATTGTTTTATGCTGAGAAAAATAAGGGAGCGTTTTTAAATGGGCAAAAAATTAGTGTATCCAATATAGATAAATTGGCAGGTTCTCTTTTGATAACCGGATTTTATTATGATAGGGGTAAAGATATGATGGAGACTCTTGATAAAATAAGACAGTTCCTTCAGTTAAATATTACCGGAGTAAGAAGGTTAGGTTCTGCGGCTTTAGACCTTTGTTATGTTGCTTGCGGCAGGGCTTCGGGATTTTGGGAATATGTTTTGAGTCCTTGGGACTTTGCTGCAGGAAAGCTTATCGTTGAAGAAGCCGGCGGTAATGTTACTGGAAGATTTGGAGAGACTGTTCTTTTAGAAAAATCTTATATTGTGGCTTCTAACGGTAAAATTCATAAGGATATGCTGGATGTATTAAAATAAAAAGCTTATTTGTTATGGGTTGGTAACATAATCTGCTATGGATTTGAAATATTATGTCTTTAATAGATAAGAAAAAAATAGCCTTGATACATATTATTAAAAAAGAGCTTAATTTGACTGATTTTGAGTATAGAGCTGTTCTTAAGATTTCAGCCGGTGTAGAAAGTTCTAAAGATTTGGACGAAGACAAATTTAGAAAATTAATGGTTTATTTTGTCCGGAGTAAACATTATCGGATAAATTCTTTTGGACTTACAATGCGGCAAAAAATTTATATAAACCATTTATCTCAGGATTTGAATTGGAGTCAGGATCATTTCACTAATTTTATTCATAAATATTATCATAAAACAAATTTAGATGATTTTACTAAAAAAGAAGCTATAAAACTAATTGAGTCATTGAAAAATATTAAGAAGAAACGGTGAGGTTAAAAGATTTCTAGAGGACAGGCTGGGTCACATGCCCCTTG
>JAGLSE010000146.1 GCA_023135905.1 Candidatus Omnitrophota bacterium | reverse complement strand
ATTAATGGTATCTACAATTAAAAAAACTGAAATACGATAGATGTGTAACCTCAATATTTTTTGAGGGCAATGCTGCCTGGATAAAATTAATTTTAGACAAAAAGTATTGTCCTCAAAAATATTGCCGCGAGTTTACTCGCAACTCGTATTACAGATTTTCAAACCCTTCGTGCCCTTCGTGTCCCCAAAACTTCGTGAACTTCGTGGTGACCTTCTTATTTCTTGTTTTTTCACGTCTATACGTCGTTACATCATTACGTCTTCTCTTCTTTTTCCCAATCTCTATCTCCATTTTTTTATAATTTCGTGAACGTAGTGAACTAATTTCTATTAATTTCATTTTGCGATAGCAAAATATATTTCCTTTTCACCTTTATCACCCGTTAACCCGACAACTCTCTAACCTTTTTATATTTTTCTTCCTAAGTACTATCAGCTAAGAGTTTTTTCTCTTAATCCTTACATATGCAGGCTTTTTACAGCGGCATAAAAACTCCTAAAAACATCCCGTCTTCCAACTATTCCAACCATTATATTATCTTCAAATACGGGGAAGGTATGCGTATTCCTATATTTCATTAAAGAAATAATCTTGTTTAGATTAGTAGATTTTTTAATTTTAACAACTTCTGTTGTCATAGCAAATTTAACCGTAGGATGAGATTTTTCTAATTTACCATTCTCTACAATATCTCCGGACGTTATCATATCCATTACAAGAAAAAAATCAGTTTCTGTTATTATACCAACAACTTTACCTTTTTTATTCATAACCGGCAACCCGCTAATTCTTTCTTTAATCATTGTTTCCGCGACATCCGATAAATAAGAATCTTCTGTTGTAGAGACAACTCGGGTTGTCATAATATCTCCGGCAGTTATACTATTTAATTTTTTTGATAAATTACTCAACAAAATTTTTACCGATTTCGGCATATAACCCCTCCTTAATTAATTTGGGTCTATGAAATTATAATACTATATCTACAGATCCCTATCAAAAACAGATTTGACTTTCTCTAAAAATTTTTCCACAGAATACGGTTTTACAAAAAATTCTTCTGCTCCAAGATACTCAAACATATTTTTCATCGCTGGCTTTCCCGATTGAATTATAATTGGAATATTTAAATAATCATTATTCTTTCTTATTTCCTTAAAAAGCTGATATCCATTCATCACTCCTTTTAAAACTATGGATGATATAACCAAATCTACCCATTTATTTTTCAACACGTCTAAAGCTTCAACCCCTGTAGATACACAATCAACTAAATAGTCTAAAGATTCCAATCTAGATGTAATGACTTCTGCAAATGCGATATCACCTTCAACTATTAATATTCTTTCTTGGGCCATCTTTAAACTTCCTCCCCATCTAACAGACTTCGCCTTTTCTTTGAGAGATATCCTTCGTTCTTCGCCATAATTCAACGAATAACGTTTCCCATATATTTCAAAAGGAACAATAAAGGGTTTAGATGACAAACTTGGGGTAGTTATAATTATTTGTTCTTTTGTTACTTTGAAAAAAATCCAATTTTTTCTATAACAAATTTTGAACTCTACTTTATCCCAATGTTTAGGTAAATTTGGATCTATTTTAATTCTATCTTCCATTATAGACAAACCTACAAAACCTTTGATAGCAATAACTATTGACCCGCCCATTACTCCAGTATGAATACCTTCAGGTGTAGTTCCGCCCTGACTATCATAAATATCCGATTTAAGAACATCCATAAATAACTTCCACGATTCTTCTCCTTTACCTAATAAATTTGCTATATAACTATGCACAACTTTACTTAAAGTAGAACCATGAGTAGTTCTTTTAATATAATACTCATAATTGTCACGTAATTTAGTTTTATTAAAATGATGACCTAAACTTTGGAATAGTTTTTTTAATTCCTGAAAAGGAAGAAGATAAAATATCATCAAAAAATCAGCTTGTTTAGAAACCTTATATTTGTCAGGGGATTTTCCTTCACTCTTTAATATCCTATCCATTCTCTGAATATTTCCGTATTTAGACTTATAATATTTCCAATTTAATTCATGCAAATCGAAATAACCATCAAATTGGCTGGCAATACCCTCTTCATTAAAAGATATCTTTACCTTACTTGAAATCTTAACCCATGTTTTTAATTCTTCTTCAGTTAATCCAATTTTATCTAAAACATTCTTTCTATCCTTATCAGGCAAAATATCAGCGATTTTAAGAGATTTTTGAAGTACCCAAACTATCATTAAATTACTATACGCATTATCTTTCAGTCCTGATTTATACCTTCCGGGAATTTTTTCATGAAATTCATCCGGACCCATTAACCCATTGGTATGATAAAATTTATCTTTAATGTTATATTCTAAAAGACTTAAACTAAATTGTGCAATAGACAAAAGCAACTCAGCGCCGTACTTAATAATAAAATCTATATCCCTTGTTCGTTTACAATACTGCCATACATTATAAGCTATAGCAAAAGATACATGTCTCTGATTATGGCTATAATCAGGTCCCCATTTCCCTGATAAAGGATTTAAATGAATAGTTTGAGTTTCCTCTTCACCTGTCGAGGAACTTTGCCAAGGAAACATTGCTCCTTTATATCCATTTTTTAAAGCAGCCTTACGCGCCTGTGATAAACGGCGGTATCTATAAAGAAGAATTGCTTTTGAAACTTTAGGAAGACGTAAATCATAAAAAGGCATTATAAAAAGCTCATCCCAAAACACATGGCCGCGATAAGCTTCACCATGCAATCCCCTTGCAGTAACACCGGCATCAATATTTTTGTTATGATTAGAAACAGTTTGCAATAAATGAAAAGTATGAAGTCTTAACACCTTTTGAGAAAAAATATCACCTTCAACTTTTATATCATACTTCTCCCACAATGAAATCCATGCCTTTTTATGAAATTCTAAAATTGGTTTAAATCTTCCCGCACGTTTAACCGAATTAATTGCTAACTTCATAGGTGAACCTTTACATTTATCTTTCGATGTATAAATCGCTACTATTTTTTCAATATCATATCTATTATTAGAAACAATTATTTCAAAATCCTGAAAAACTCTTTTAGCATCTTTAGAATTAGTTATCCTGACAGGTTTTATCTCCTTATTTCCATCATAAATACAGGTTCTAGCCGCTAAAACAACATTAACTTTTGAATTAGTTGTATCCACCGAAAGAAACATTCCATTTTTACTAAAATTTCCTAAAGAAAAATTTTTAAAATGTTTTGACTTTAAATCTCTATACCTATCAACACCTTTATTTTCAACCGTTCCATCAAGAGCAGACCTTACGATTATGCGTCCTTGATAAGTTTCCGAAATAATAGAATATTTTATTGCCGCCTGATGAGGATTACCCATATGCACTATTCTCTGTGAAATAACTGAAAATCTATTGCCCTTATCATCTTGAATACGTATATTCCTTAACAGAACCCCTTTACGCATATCAAGTTCTTGATAATAATTATCAATTTTACAATTTAAAGGAGTAATCCATTCCCCACCTTCAAGTTTAAAAGTCAAAAACAACCAATTCGGACAATTAACAAGATCATCATTATAAATTACCCTTCCTAAAATATTAGTTTTTAATTTATTGTAAAGACCTGCGATATATGTTCCGGGATAATTTATTCTGGAAGCAGCCGACTCATACGCGGCACCCCGGGTTCCAAGATAACCGTTTCCCAAGGTACACAGCGATTCTCTTAATCCTTCTTGCGAAGGTTTATATCGATGATACGTGATTTTCCATAAAGATGAATTATTTTTATCTTTTATTTTTTTATTTGATTCGAAAGACATCATTAAATAACTTTTTAACCTCCAATGGCGAATTTAATTTAAAGTCAGCCGCTGAGGGATTATCTATCTCTGTAACAAGAATTCCTGTGCCTCGGGTACGAATTGTCCGAAAAGCGTATTCATCAGTTACATCATCACCTATATATATCACTAAAGATTCTGACCATGAAATACCTAAGGATTTCATAATCCACTGGATAGCCTTTCCCTTATCCCAATCAATATCAGGTAAAACCTCAAAAACCATTTTACCTTTCATCACCCTTAATTGTTTATTTTGAGAAACAACTTTATTTACAACTTCTTTAATTTTTTCTAAATATTTTTCATCTACTAACCTATAATGAACAGCTACACTAAACTTTTTTTCTTCAATTAATATATTAGGAATATTCTCAAGATTTTCCGATAAACTAACTATAACATCATTTATAATTGGTATAAGAGCCTCAACATCAGGATGAACCATTGATACTCCCGGTCCGTTAATATCAAACCCATGACTACCCGCATAAAATAACCCCTGTATCCCTACAAGCTTTTGAACATCCTCTCTCATTCGACCGCTAACAATGGCTACAGTATATTTTTCAGAAAGAGCTCTCACTGTCATCCTCATTTCTTCATCAAGAATGGCATAATCAGGACGGTCAACAATTGGAGTTAATGTGCCATCATAATCAAGAAAAAAAACCAACTTTTTTTGACTAAAAAAAATTGATTTTGCTGAACGATAAAATAAAGGATTAACTGTTATTCGACTGTTTTCATTTTTGTTCTTATCCTGACTATTCCAGGATTCAAATAATGGCTTAGGTTTTTTATTAAACCACGATTCGAAATATTCAATATCCAAATCAGCTAAATCAGTAACAACAATATCTGCACCGTTATCTAAGAGTTCTTGTGAATTATTCTGACGTGCCACACCGACAACCAAACCAAAACCACCATTGCGTCCAGCTAAAACACCGGCACTGGCATCTTCTATCACAACTGATTTTTCCGGTATAGAATTAAGATTTCGGGCTGCAGTTACAAAAATATCAGGTTCAGGTTTACCTTTAAGCCCTAATTCAACAGATACCAAACCATCAACTCTCGTTTCAATCAAATCTTGTATTCCCGCGGATTCCAAAACAACTTTACAATTTTTTGAAGAAGAAGCAACTCCCACCCCAATACCCTTTTCTCTAAGTTTTTTTATTAATTCTATTGTTGACGGATATGTTTCAACACCACTTAAATCTAAAGCTTTACTAAACATAATATTTTTTTTATTACCAAGACCACATACAGTTTCTACATCGTCTTTATCTGAAGGTTCTCCATAAGGAATATTGATACCTCTTGATTCTAAAAAACTTTTCACGCCTTCATATCGAGGCTTACCATCTACATACGGTAAATAATCACCCTCATAAGTAAATTCACGAAAAGATTCACCATTTTTAGATTCTCGAATATGTAAATATTCATCAAAAGCAAGTTTCCAGGATTGTGCGTGAACAAGTGCAGTTTTTGTAATAACACCATCAAGGTCAAAGATTACAGAATCAAAAGTGTAATTACTCATTTAGTTCTCCTGTTTTTCTTGGAAGTTATCCAACTAATATTAAGTATAATTTTTAAAAGTTAATTTTTATCCGAATTTTATCAATTATTTTCTATATCATAACATAAAAATCATATTTTTAACAGCTCTCCTCAAAAAAAGTAAGCACAAATTATTTTCCCCCTTTTTTTTCAAACGAAAGCCCAGTTACCTTGCTGCTATGCAAACCGAAATGACAGATGTCGGTGGGTGTCCTGCTTTGTTCCGTTTATAACACGAATAAAATGAGCATATGACACGAACGTAGTGAGTATATGAGGTGATCAAATCAAACTTATCATTTTCACCGATATTCACATATTTCATCTATTGGCTTTCTTGCCTTTTCAGTATATTCAGTTTCTCCTGAATACCCTAACGCAATAATTATATCAATTTTTTTATTGCGACCTATATCTAATTTTTTTTTAACCCATTTTTCGTCAAACCAACCTAACCAGCAAGTTCCTAAACCTTCTTCAGCCGCTGCCAATATAAAATGTTCACAAGCTATGCCAATATCAATCAAATTATATTTCATCCGCCGATAAAACTCCCCGATCCTTGCTATAACTTTAGAATTTTCTCTCACAATTACAATTAAAACTGGCGCATTTTTGGCAAAATTATTCATCGAATATACGCCTGAAAAAGCTTTTTTAGCAATTTCTTTTCTGATATTTTCATTTTCTACGACAATAAAATGCCATGGCTGAGAATTACATGCTGAAGGCGCATCACGTGCTGCGAGAATACATTTTTCAATTATCTCTCTACTAACTGGTTTAGAAATATATTTTCTACAACTTTTTCTTTTTTTAACAAGTTCTAAAAATTTCATATTAAACCTCTCTTTTAA
>JAGLSE010000145.1 GCA_023135905.1 Candidatus Omnitrophota bacterium | reverse complement strand
TACTTTTACTTTGTTTAAGTAAGTTGGGAGAGCATTAATGTCTAAAAGTGTAAATATTAGTGATACGACTTTAAGAGACGGAGAGCAATCTCCGGGAATTAGTTTTACCTTAGAGGAAAAGGTTAAAATATCAAAGTTACTTGATTCTATCGGCGTTGATGAGATTGAAGCAGGTATACCTGCAATGTGCAAACAGGAAAAGAAAACCATAAAAAAAATTTTGGATTCTAATTTAAAAGCTAGAGTCTTAGGTTGGAATAGAGCAGTTTTAAAGGATATAGATGAGTCTTTAGATTGTGGACTTGAAGCCGTAGTTATTTCTTTACCGGTTTCGGACATACATATAAATTATAAACTTAAAAAAACTAAAAATTGGATAATTGATAATCTAAAAAGGTGTATTGATTATGCAAAAAAACATAAATTATATGTTGTTGTGGGAGCAGAAGATGCATCAAGGGCCGATTTTAAATTTTTATTGAAATATATTAAGACAATTGAGAATTGCGGAGGAGATAGATTTCGTTTTTGTGATACTTTGGGTATATTGGAACCGCTTAATTTTTATAAAACCATAAAAACTATAATTAATCGAACAAAACTTGAAATAGAGATACATACTCATAATGATTTTGGCCTGGCAACGGCAAATGCTCTGGCAGGTATTTCTGCAGGAGCTAAATGGGTAGATACAACCGTCAACGGATTAGGCGAAAGATCTGGAAACGCGGCGTTTGAAGAGGTTATTATGGCTTTAAAACATATATTAGGAATAAATTTAGAAATGAAAATAAAAAAATTAATAAAATTATCAGAGGTTGTTAGTAAAGCCTCAGGAAGAGAAATCCCTGTAGGAAAACCTATAATAGGTAAAAATTGTTTTTTGCATGAGTCAGGTATCCATCAAGATGGGGTAATTAAGCACCCTTCAAATTATGAACCATTTAAGCCTTTAACGATAGGTAAAAGAAGTGAATTGGTGATAGGCAAACATTCAGGGAGGTCGGGGATTAAGGCTTTTTTTAGACTAAGAGGGATAGAACTAAGTGATAATAGGGCAAAAGAAATTTTAGTAAAGGTTAGAAAAAAAAGCAGTTTGATAAAACGGGCTCTTTTGGATAAAGAAATTTATTCATTTAATAACACATGAAATATAACAATTCATTGTATTATGGATATTTTTTTTGAAAATAGTTACCAAAAAGGAAAAATATTTACTTTAATAAATAAGGAACACAGAGTTAGTTAAGATACACGGTGTCGTGTATAAACAACGACGTTCAAAGTAGCAAGGTAAGTAAGCTACGGTGAACGTTTTTTTTTATTACAAAGTAAGTATTTTGACGATGAGCGTCTTGAATTCCATAGATTGGGAATTAAGACGCTTTTTTTATCATATAGGGGGTAAATATGAAAAAAATTGAATGCATAATTAGGTCAGAAAAATTAAAAATGTTATCAGATAATTTGTTGCTTGCAGGTGTAGGAGGAATGACTGTAAGTGAAGTGAAGGGGTTTGGTAGTCAAACTACAAGACCACCTAATTATCTATTTTTACCAAAAACAAAGATTGAAATCTATTGTGCTGATGAACAGTTAGAAGAAATAGTTAGTTGTATTGTAAAGGCTTGTAAGGAGGAAACTATAGGCAGTGGAAAAATTGTTGTCATTCCTATAGAAGATTGTATTCGTATACGAACTAATGAAAAAGGTGAAAAAGGCATTTTATAAAAAAAGGAGGGGAATATGAAAAAAGGTAGAGTGAGTTTTTTATTTTTGGTTGTTTCAGTTTTGGTTTTAAGCATTTTCTTATCATTTTCAACAAAAGATGTAAGAGCAGAAGGAATTCTTGATCAACTTGATATTGATGTTGAAATTTCGGGAACCTTAGATTTTTATAGTGATTATGTATGGAGAGGCTTTGTTTTGGATAGGGATCCTGTTTTCCAGCCGGGAATTAGTATTAGTGCTGCAGGGTTTACTTATAGTTTTTGGAGTAGTTGGGATGCAAGTAATAATTCAGGATCTTCTGAGTCTGATGAAATTGATCATGTTATTGATTATACTTTGTCTTTGAATGATTTGGTAAGTTTATCTGTGGGTAACACTTATTATGATTTTCCTTCCGCGAATACATATAGTAAAGAGTTTTATGTTGGGGTAGGGTTTTCTAAAATTCCGGTATTAGATTTACCTATAGAAACCAGTCTTACTTTTTATCGCGACTATGGTAATCAAAATAATGGTGGAGGTTTAGGTAATTATGTTTCTTTAGATTGTTCGTATAGTTATCCTTTATTTGATGAACCGGAAGTAACATTAGATTTAGGTACTCATTTTGGATATAATAGAAAATTATTTATTGCCGGAACCAGTGGGTATGATTTAGGTTTGTCTTGTGGATTAACTATTCCATTAAAGGATAATATAACAGTTTCACCATCATTGAATTATTCTATACCTTTTAGTGATTTGGAAGATTCTGCAGATGGGAATCAGTATAAAAGATTTTATTCGGGAATCAGCATTGCTTACTCATTTTAAGTTTGAAAAGTTTAAGGAGGTGGTTTTATGTTTAAAAAAATGAAAGAAATGTCATTAAAAGCTTTAATTCTAATACCTATGATTAGTATAGCTTTGGTAGGGTTTGCTTTTGCAGAAAATACTGCGGATTCAAATGCGGTTGCGATTAATACAGTATGGACTTTACTTGCGGCATTTTTAGTCTTTTTCATGCAGGCCGGATTTGCCATGGTTGAAGCCGGGTTTACCAGAGCCAAGAATGCCGCAAATATAATGATGAAGAATCTTATGGATTTTAGTATTGGTTCTATAGCTTATTGGTTGGTGGGCTTTGGCATAATGTTTGGTGCTTCCGCGTCAGGATTATTCGGGACAACCGGATTCTTTTTAAGTGCCGCAAATCCAGG
>JAGLSE010000144.1 GCA_023135905.1 Candidatus Omnitrophota bacterium | reverse complement strand
TTCGCCAGGATGACACGGTTAGGGTTTTTTTAATATATTATTTTGAAATTTTATTTTTTGACTCCTGCCTACCGGCAGGCAAGCGGACAGGTCGCTATCTGTCCCTACATATTTTATTTTTTTATTTTTCTTCTTCTTAAAACAATTTTATGACATTCCGCGTAGCAGAATTTATGACACGAACCAAGTGAGTATATGATGTGAGCGCAATGAACTTATAACTACATTTTTAGGTTGCTAGGTCTTCACGTTTCCCTTGTTTCACTTTTACTTTTTTTATAATTTCATGAACGCAATGAACTAATTTCAATTAATTTCATTTTGCACTAACAAAATATATTTCCTTTTTCCTTTTTCCTTTTTCCTTTTTCCTTTTTCCTTTTTCCTTTTTCCTTTTTCCTTGATTTTAAGCTCCTCCTTCTCCGATCTCCAATTTTTTTCTCCAAACTCCGAAGGAGTTCATCTTCAAGCAAAAATTCTTATCCCAAACTCATAAGGTGTCATCCTAATTAACAATTTAACCAATCACCAATTAACAGTTTATTCTAAGAGCTTCTTCTAAACTAAATGAACCCTTATCTTAATTTCTTTTTTTTTGAATCCTTTAATAGTTTGTTTCTTTATCATGCATCCGGTGCTTTGAAGCAATACGGGTTCTCCTTCCAAAAAGACTTTATCTATAACCAAAGGCACATTGTTTTTCTTTTTATTTTGTAATATATAGGTAAGTGTTACTTTTCTTTCTTCAAAAGGCCAGGATATTTTTATTTCATTAGATGAAAAGTTTAAAGAGATAAGTTTCGGTTCTATCAAAAGGTTACCTAAAATAAATTTCACCCCTAAAACTTCCTCTACCATAGTATATATATACCAACTGGCTGAACCGGTAAGATAAAGGTAAAGCCCCCGCCCGCTATTATTAAAGTATTCCGGTATTATTGGATAGGATTGGGATTTATCATCAATTGACATAGTATAAATTGAATTTATGACCTCATAACCTTCTTTTATAAAACCCCGTTTATATAGAGCATTACTTAACATAACAATCATATGATTAAAAAATGCCCCATTTTCTTTATCTCCATAAGAAAAAGCAAAAGCTCTTCCCATATCACGATAAATAGTTCCAAAATCTGAATTTAATCTAAATCCTCCTAATTTATTATCCTTTAAATGTTTTTTAATTGACTGCCAAGTTTGTTTAATTTGCGAATCTGAGGCTGTGCCGCTCATTATGGCAAAAACCTGAGAAGTAAGCATTATCCTAGTTTTCCCTTTAAACAATCCTTCAACCCGTTTACCCTTATTATCATAATAACCGTTAAAAAATCCTTGTTTAAGCCACTCTTTCTTTCTTAACCATTCAAAGAGATGTTCAGATTTTTTTTCAAGGTCAAAAATAAGATCATCAATCTTTACATTAACCTTATCCCCTGTTAGTTGTTTGGTGTTTTCTAAATATTCATCCAATTTTTTTTGTTTATCTTTATAATTATTATAATCAACTTTGGTATTTGATTTAATTTGGTCTAAAAGAATTAGTAGTTCTTTCATAATACAAACAGTTGGAGATTCAATCTTTAAATTTTCCAAGAAAAAACATAAATCCTTTAGATTGCGGGCATACATATAGGTAAAAGCTGCACTTTCGCCTTTATCAACAGCCATATCTAAACCGTCATTCCAATCGGCATTTTCGAGTTTTATAATATTATGTTGTCCAACATTAAAAAATACTGTAATATTCTGGATAAGTATGTGTTCCAAAACAGTACCTTTATATATTTTTATATCTTTAGTACGCAAAAAATTGTCTTTTTGTAAAACCTTACAATTAATTTCTTTAGCTCTTTTAAACAAATGATCACTAAAATAACCAACATCTTGATTAAGAATATTCAAGTCGCCGGTTTTATTGATATATAAACGTAAAGTAAGATACGGCCAAACACCATGATCCATCCATACCCGGCTTATCTTATTACGGTCAGAGATCAAATCACCTTCTTTTGTAATGATTGTAGCATTTGACCCGTCTACCCTAACTCCTTGAAAATTATTTAAAATTATATTTTTTGCTTTTTTGGGTTCAGTTAACAACAACGTCAAAGAATCCTGCCAAAGGTCTCTCCACCCTCGGCCGCCTTTGCCGTAATCAAAATGAGGCAGGAATGAACAGCCGAATAATTTTCTTAAAGTAGGTTGTATTTTTACCCAAAGAAGCCAGTTATTAAAATCATTATTTTTAAAATCAATATTTATATTAGAAAGATATTCCTCCCAATATTCTTTAGTGTTTTGAAAGCTTTGTTCTATTTTATCCGGAGAATCAAGTTTACTGAATATAGGCGGAATTGATTTTACATTTTTTTCATCTAGCTCCGAATCTATACCCATAATAAGAAAATAATTAACTTCTTCATTTGGTTTTAGTTTTTTATTATTAAATCTAAAAGCCGCTATATTCTCTTTACCATCAAATTCCTTATTATTCTTATTAACCGGTTCAAAATCATCTTCTATCGCTTGAGGAAAAATTAAATCACCTTGACCGCAAAAAGAATCAAGAGTTGGAAATTGGCCCAAAGGATATTGTTTATCATCTTCAAACCCTAAAACAAAATAACCAGCTTTATTTACGCTATGCCCTTCCTCATCAAAGAAAAGAGTTGGTTTAAGCGTTATACCGAATTTATTTAAATAAACCCGATTTAATAAACTACTGACATGCCGATGATCCCTTAAATTTTTCTCTCCCCGCCCGTATAAAGGTATAAAAGACGTAGGTGTTATCTCTAAATTCTCAGAACTTTTATTAATTATCTTAATCCGCATAACTTCTGCCGGAATATCATAAGGAATAAAACTTAAAACCTCTATATTCAAAGACTCAGTTTCTTTAATCAGTTTATGATAAAGAAATCCGGCCTCTAAAGTGTCCTTATACGGATATGATAAACGAATAATATTTTTAGACTTTATCCCGACATTTTTTATTTTTTTAGAATTTATTTTTATAAAAAAATCTCGACGACAAAGAAGGTTATTCTTTAGATCTTCTATGCTTGCCGGGGGAGTAAGAAATTGATTATTATTTCTTTTTATATCTCCAGCTAAATTAGGACTTATAGAACTTAAAAGAGACCCCTCTTTATCGCATAACGGAAAATACAAATTATATTTATGAGGATCCTTAACCCGAAAAGCACCTTTATCATCTATAAATTCATAAATCATCTTTTCACCTTATCCTTTAAATTCTTCAATAAATAAATTATTCGCTTCTAGTATAATTTATTTATTGTACATCAATCTTTATTGTATCTCAAATGTTTTTAATTAAGGCGGCAGGAAAACGTAAAGACGTCGCGACGTGTTGAAGAAGAATAAAGACTTAAACAATGCGGTTGTTCGCGTGAAACAAAAATAATATACAAAATTAAAATACATAATTATAGATATAAATTAGCGTCATAATTTTTTCGGCACGGAATTTCATAAATTATAAAAAAAAGGAAGAAATAAAAATTCCCCAAACTGTCATCCTGGCGCA
>JAGLSE010000143.1 GCA_023135905.1 Candidatus Omnitrophota bacterium | reverse complement strand
CTGCGGTCAGCAAAAAGGCTTTACAGAAACTTATCGTGGGGTAATTCATGAAGTGAATTTACTTAAAAAGGTGAAACTAGAAATAGCTATTAATGAAAAATATTTACAATCTACAATAGATGCCATTATAGCAGGAGCACGAACAGATAATATCGGAGATGGAAAGATCTTTGTCCTAGATATGCCAGAGTGCATAAGAATTAGAACCGGAGAAAAGGGAGCAAATGCAATAGGTTGATATCTAAATATTGTTTAATATTTTTTTCCATATCTTAAGAATTATACTTCAATTTGAGATAGGAGAAACCGAGAATAGAATTTACTATTAATGTGTAATATTTTGGTTAGTTTTTAATTAACTAATATTAGTATAGTAAAAATATGAAATTCGGGAGTTAAGAAATAATTAGTTATGGAAAATAGAGAATTAATAAATAATCTTAAAAAATTGAAAGAAAGTGGTGGATATACACTTTATGAATTATCAAAAAAACTTGACATTCAGATTGCAACTCTTGAGCGATGGTTTAAGACTGGAAGAATAAATCGTATGTATGCTAAATATATTAAAGATAAACTTTCTCTTTAATATGTAGAAATAAAAAATGAAACTATTTTTTGTAAATTTTTTATTCATTTGAATATGAACAAGAGATACAAGTCGTTGTAATATATAAAGTATAAATAATAAATTGTAAAGAAAACAGGAGGTTTGAAAAGGAAAATTTCAAGATTAGTGAGTTATTAATAATTAAAGAAATGATTTTAGTTAGGAGGGGATAATGAAAAAAAGTAGAGTATATTTATTAGTATTAATGTTGGTTTTTGGAGTATTCAGTTTAAATGTAAAGGCTCAAGACTATTTGATTACAGAAGATAATGAGGATATTAGTATTAGTGCAAGTGTAACATTTAATTCTCAATTTGTTTCAAGAGGGTTTTTGAGAGATACTGACCCTGTTATGCAAACAGGTGTGTCTGGAGTATATAAAGGGTTTAATGTAACTGTTTGGGGAAGTAATGATATGGGTAGTCGTGATTCAAGAAATTCGAATAGAGTTTTTTATATGGCTGATTATACTGCAAAATTTCAAGATATAAGTATAACAACTGGTATTGGTTATTATGATTATACTGGTGCTAGTGATAGAGGTAAAGAAGCTTATACTTCTATTAAAACAAATTTGTTTTTATCGCCGGCTTTGACAGTTTTTTATGGCTGGGGTGATAGTGCAGCAAATAATAATGGAGGAACATTATATAGTGTTCTTTCTTTAGGTCACAGTATTCCTTTGGGAGATAGCCCGGCAACTTTTGATTTGTCAGGTTATATTGCTCATAACAGGAAATATTATACAATCGGTGACAGTGGCGGAGACGCTCTTTTAACTTTAGGATTGACTTTACCTTTAACTGAAAATTTGACAGTTAAACCACATGCTAATTATGCTATACCTTTTGGTGATGTAGCTGATTCAGATGATGGTAATCAGGATAGTGAGTTTTATGGTGGAATTACTTTAGCTTTCAATTTCTAACTTTAATCTATGGAGGTCAAAATGAAGAAAAAGATATTAAGTTTAATGTTCTTAGTTGTGTTTGCAGTTAGTTTTGTTTCAATTCAATCAGGGTTTGCAAAAGATAAAGAACCTATTAAGGTAGGAATTTTACATTCATTAAGTGGAACAATGTCTATTAGTGAAGTTTCGGTTAAAGATGGGGAATTATTAGCTATTGAAGAAATTAATGCTAATGGGGGGGTTTTAGGTAGGAAAATAGTTCCGGTTATAGAAGATGGTGCTTCTGATTGGCCGACTTTTGCTGAAAAAGCCAAAAAATTAATTTTAAAAGATAAAGTTGATGTAGTATTTGGTTGCTGGACATCGGCTAGTCGTAAAGCAGTTCTTCCGGTATTTGAAAAATATGATCATTTATTATTTTATCCTGTTCAATATGAAGGACTTGAAGCCTCTAAAAATATAATTTACACTGGAGCAACAGCTAATCAGCAAATTATGCCTGGGGTCGAATGGCTTTTAAAAAATGGTTATAAAAAAATGTATTTGTTAGGTTCAGATTATGTTTTCCCGAGGACAGCAAATTTGATAGTTAAAGCTCAACTTAAAGCTGAGGGTGGAATATTAGTGGGTGAAGAATATACTCCTTTAGGTCACACTGAGTATAGCACCATAATTAATAAGATAAAGGCTGCTAAACCAGATGTAGTATTTAGTTCTTTAAATGGTGATAGCAATGTAGCTTTTTTTAAACAGTTAAGAGCCGCCGGAATTACAGCTGAACAAATACCAACAATGTCTGTAAGTATTGCAGAAGATGAAATCCGCGGTATTGGAGCTGAAAACCTTATCGGACATTTTGCTGTTTGGAATTATTTTATGAGCATGGATACCCCAAATAATAAACCTTTTGTAAAAAGATATAAAAAACGTTTTGGTCAAGATAGGGTAACTGATGATCCGATTGAGGCAAATTATTTTGGCGTTTATCTTTGGGCCAAAGCAGTAGAACAAGCAGGTACAACTGAATTAGATGCGGTGAGAGAATCTCTTAAAGGTTTGACTTTTGATGCACCGGAAGGTCTGGTTATGATTGATCCTACAAATAATCATACTTGGAAAGTTGTTCAGGTAGGAAAAGTTAATGCTGAAGGTCAATTTGATATTTTATACACTTCGGATAAATGGGTTAAACCTGATCCATATCCGCCATTAGTGTCTAATAAAGTAGTAATTGAACCAGGTAAAGTTGTAGAGATAAAGAAATAATCAAAGTAAATATCTATAGATAAGGGTCAGGTTTGGTCAGCTAATTTTAGCTAATCCAAACTTGGTCCTAATCAATAATTAAGGGAAAATAGATATGTCACCAGAAATTTTTATATCACAAATATTTAATGGTTTAAGCTTAAGTTCAATCTTATTGTTAGTGGGTTTGGGTTTAAGTATTACCTTTGGTATCATGGGGGTAATTAATTTTGCTCATGGCGAATTTTTAATGATTGGGGCTTATTCTGCATTTATTACTCAGTCTTTTTTTATTAAATATCTTAGTGCTGATTTATTAGGTTTTTATTTTTTTGTAGCTTTGCCGGTTTCTTTTATTATAGCTGCATTTATTGGATTTATCTTAGAGAAATTTCTGATACGTTTTTTATATGGCAGGACATACGAGACAATTTTAGCAACTTGGGGTGTAAGTTTGATATTACAGCAATTGGCTAGAAATATCTTTGGTGCTAATAATGTTGATGTTTCCAGTCCTACATGGCTTAGGGGAGGTATCACAATAAGTGAAGGTTTGCAGCTGCCGTATAATCGGCTTTTTATTTTGGCTATTAGCACAATTTGCATTATTGGAATGTATTGTTTTTTTTACCGAACAGCAAAGGGCAGAGTTATAAGAGCAGTAATGCAGAATCGTACGATGAGTGCTTGTCTAGGGGTGCCGACTTCCAAAGTTGATGCCTTTACTTTTGCTTTAGGTTCCGGATTGGCAGGTATTGCCGGTTGTGTAGTTAGTTTGTTGGGGTCAATCGGTCCATCAACTGGTCAAAATTATATTATAGATGCCTTTATGGTTGTTGTATTGGGAGGAGTAGGTAAAATTGTAGGAACTATTGCCGGGGCTTTAGCTATTGGTATTTCAAGTTCGCTTTTTGAATTTATTACTACTTCTAGTATGGGAAAGGTTATAGTCTTCTCTTTAATTATCGTTTTTTTACAATGGAAACCTCAAGGTATGTTTACTTTGAAAACCCGGAAACTTGATTAGAGGTTTAAATATTATAAGATTATTATGAAAAAAGAAAAACTTATTATAACAATTTTTTTACTTTTATTAGTAGCTCCAATTTTTTTAAGCGAGTTTCGTCTAAATTTACTGGGCAAATATGTTTCTTTTGGAATAGCAGCATTAGCTATAGACCTTTTATGGGGTTATACAGGTATTTTAAGTTTAGGTCATGCTGTATTTTTTGGTTTAGGGGGATACTGTATGGGAGCTTATATTAAATTGCAAACTGAAACTTTGCCGGATTTTATGATGTGGTGCGGTATGACAGAACTACCTTGGTTTTGGAAACCGTTTCAATATTTTTGGTTTGCATTACCTATGGCTATAATTTTACCAATTTTTATATCATTGTTAATAGGTATTCCAACCTTTCGTGTGGGGATTAAAGGAGTATATTTTACTATTTTAACTCAAGCCTTAGCTTTAATATTTGTTACTTTTTTTATCGGACAACAATTATATACCGGAGGTACAAATGGTATTACAAATTTACAGAGTGTTTTCGGTTTTTCTCTTTTTGACGCAAAAGTGATGCAAGTAATCTATTTGATAACTGTAGCAATACTGATTTTATCGTTTTTTTTCTGTCGATTTTTGGTTA
>JAGLSE010000142.1 GCA_023135905.1 Candidatus Omnitrophota bacterium | reverse complement strand
TTTAATTATAAATGAGTATACAAGAACTAAACCACCTTTTTCTTTTAAAATTTAGGATATAATTAAAAAGTAATCGGTAAGCGAATAGCAAAGGTAAAATCCGGGGAATCTGTAGTTAAACCCATGCTAGCAGAAACATCAATTGTTGATTTTTCATCTATAGCCCAAGTAAAACCGGTTTTAAAACTTGCCGCATTTAAAAAAGACCCTGTAACCGGTGATCCATCTTTAACCATTTTAGTAGTTATACTATGTTCAAAATTGAAGTTTATCGCAGTTTGATAACTAAGAGCAATAGCAGCCCCAACAGTATATCCAATGGTATCACCAGGATCAACTTTTCCAAAATTGTTTATATCTCGTTTAACATTCCAAGTATAATTAATACCACCAAAAACAACTGCCGGATCACTTGACTTTACAGCAACCAAACCACCTCTTATACCGAAATGCCCTGTCCCTATACCAATATCCCGATTATAAGGACTTCCCCCATTTCTAGCTTTTATTGATATAGACCCTATTAAATCCGGAATAATCCCTTTTTCAAATGCTAACTGACGACTTAAGGCAAAAGAGATATCACCTAATCCACTATGATCTCGCACAGACTCAGCCCCTAAATTATCAGTAACCCTATCATACTCATATCTATAAGGAATACTTACTTCACCTTGAAGATTATTTGAAATGCCATACTTTAACGATAAATTAGATATAATAATATCTCTTTTCACCGTTTCAGTAGATATTTCACCAATAACTAAAACCGGCAAAATACTAAACCCCTCAATATTGATTCTGTTAGAAGAAAAATGAGCTATTGTAATGCTAGGTTCAATTTGTCGAGTTCCCTTAGGAAGCAGCATACCCCCTTTTTGAACCATAGTCCTCTCAATAGATGCTTCTTTACCTCCAACGGTTTCAAAACTATTTAAATCTTCTTCTTTCGTAATCTCATTATCAATCCCAGCTATTTGAATATTTTCTAAATCATATACAGTATTAGTTTTACTAATTTTTTGACTCTTTTTTAATCCTTCGGATATAACAGCTCCAACTTCAACTCCGCTTCCAGCATAATATTCAAGTTCTTCTTTTACTAATTTTCTTATACGGCTTACAAAATCCTGGCTATTATTTTTTTCGATTACTTCTTGATCAATAATATCGTTAATATTAATATTTCCAGACGATAAAAATTTATTAGTTTCTTCTTTTTTTAAAACAATATCTTGTTTTTCTTTAGCTAAATAAGATTTTAACTCGATTTCCACAGTCCTTCGAATCTCTTCACTTAACTCTCCTTTCATATCTTCAACAAACTTCTCATATTTTTTCGTGCGATTGATCGAATTAAACAAAAGCAGCATTAAAGACAAACTCATTAAACAGAACAAACCACACATAACCTTAATATTAAAAAATTTATTCTCTTTCATATTTAACATTTCTTTTCTGAGATCTAATTCAACTAATCTGTCCTTACTTCAAAATTCAGTAGGAAAAATCGCTGTGCGGATTAGATTTGTTTCAAAAATTCTTTTAACATTATTATAATCCACAACTGTAAGGTCATTTTTTTCAACTTCCATAGAAAATAAAAGCGGACTTATAAAAGGATCTCTAAAAACCTTCCCTTCGATAATTAATCCTATACCTTTTTGCCATATCCTCTCGAAACGATCAATTTTCATTGTCATATTCCCTATAGCAGGGTCAGCAAAAAAAACTCTGTCACCTATTACTGCTTTAACAACAACAAAATGACGATAATTTTTAAACTTAATCGGGACTAACACAGGGACTGATTGTTCTTTCAAAAAATCCATAT
>JAGLSE010000141.1 GCA_023135905.1 Candidatus Omnitrophota bacterium | reverse complement strand
TCCACACCTTTTGCATTTAAATACTCGGTCCTGCCTTCTTCCAAATATTTAAGGTAATTAGCATAATAAACTACGCCTCCGCAATCAGTATCATGATAATATATTTTTTTATTCATTTCATGCATAATTTATTCCCTTTTTGTGTACAAATCTGTGTAATAGTATATCATTTTTTTAAAAAAATTAAATCAAATATATAGATTTAATAGTTCAATTAAATCTATATAAAAAATTTTCCATGTCTGTTGCCCAAGGAATCTTTAATTCTACTACATCTTTACTAACAGGATGAATAAAACTTAAATAAAATGCGTGCAATGCTATTCTTTTAAACCTAATTTCAAAGTCCCGTCTAAAAGCATATTTATCTTCTCCTAAGATGGGGTGCCCAATCTTGGCTAACTGAATCCTTAACTGATTCGTTCTACCTGTATATGGTTTCAATTCTAATACACTAAAATATTCAAATAATTTCAAGACTTTATAAGCGGTTTTTGCTTCTTTTTCTTTTTCTCCAAACTTTACTCCATCTTTATCCAAGATATAATCTTCCAACAACCCTTTTTTATCTTTTAAACGCCCTTTTATAAAGGCAATATATCTTTTAAAAACTGAACCTCTTTGAAATTGTTCCATAATATCGGTTTGAATTTGACTATTTTTTGCGTAAACTAGTAATCCTGTAGTTTCTTTATCTAACCTATGACAAGGAAAAACCTTGGCACCTAAATGTTTCGCTAATAGTGTCGTCAAAGTGTTTTTCTTTTCATTTGTTGTCGGCTGAACCAAAATCTTAGCTATTTTGTTAACAACAATTAAATATTCATCATTAAAAACTACTTCAAAAGGTTTATTCATTTAAAAATCCCCTTTATCTCATTTTTCAAAAGTCTTTTTAATATTTTCCCGGTAGCGTTCTTTGGTAACTTCTCTTTAAAGATTATCTTTAAAGGAAGTTTATATGCCGCTAAATTAGATTTTAGGTGCCTCATCAATTCTTTTTCGTCTAAATTGTTCTCTTTAACTACAAAAGCTACCGGAGCCTCTCCGCGATGCCGATGTGAAACTCCCACGACAGCAACTTCCTTTACTTTTGGAATGCTGTAAATAATGTCTTCTATTTCTCTGGGATAAACATTAAACCCTCTAACATTAATCATCTCTTTTATCCTTCCCATTATATATATATTACCATCCTCATCAATCTTAGCTAAATCACCTGTAAATAACCAACCATATTTTAAAGTATCCTCAGTTTCTTTTTCAAGATTATAATATTTCCGCATAACATTAGGACCTTTTACAAGAAGTTCCCCAATTTCTCCGGAAGGAAGGAAGTTACCCTCTTTATTTATAACTTTAACCTCTATAGATTTTAAAGCTTTACCTACTGACCCAATTTTTCTGGTTTTATTTAAAGGGTTTAATGAAACTACTGGTGACGCTTCCGTAAGTCCATAACCCTGAATAAGCGGCCGTTTAAACTTTTTCTCAAACTTTTTAATAACAGAATTAGGTAAAGCGGCTGCTCCTGAAATATAAAATCTTACAGGATTTATAAGAATATTTATGAACCGTTTTATAAAAGGCAATTTGGCCGCTGCTAAAATGTTAAAGATCGAAGGTACGCCCATAAAAATAGTAACCTTATTTTTCATGATTGTTCTAATGACTCTTTTAAATGGTCTTACTGACCTCATAATTACAATAGTTGACCCCAAATATAAAGGTAACATCATACATACTGTCGAAGAAAAAGAATGGAATAAAGGCAATATACAAAGAAAAGAATCATTCTTTCTAAAATTTGCCGTGTTGGAACAATCTTTTATATTAGAAAAAATATTTTTATGACTCAAACAAGCTCCTTTTGGTTTCCCTGTTGTCCCTGATGTATAGACTATCTCAGCCAAATCATCATCATTTATATCGAGACTCTCTCGGTACTCTTCAGATTTACTAATTGATTTATTGAAATCAATTATAGATTCATCATCCTCGGGAGCTGTGAGAACTATTAAATGGCTAAGGTTATCTGCTCTGGATAATATGCTTTTACTATCCTCAAGTTTATCAATAGAACAAATCAATACTTTAGATAAAGAGTCTTCTGCCATATATCTTGCTTCTTCTCTTTTAATCATTGTATTCATGGGGACTACAGTAGCCTTTAATCTTAAAATAGCAAAAAATGAATAAATATACTCTGGGCAGTTAGGTAACCAAATAGCTACCTTATCAAATTCTCGGACCCCTAAATCGTACAATGCTGATGCGAATTTTTTCGTTTTACTGGATAACTCTATATATTTAACTTTTTTTGCCCCAAAAACTAAAGCTGTCTTTTTAGGAAACTTTGCTGAACTTTCATCTAGTATATTTACAAGGTTATAAATATTTTTTTCCATAACGATACCTCCCTAAAATGAAAATTGATTTCTTGGTTATGATTTTCAATTAAAATCACACAAAAACGATTAAACTGCCGATATAACTTCCTAAAAAGTTAAAAGCCACATCTGATAATTGATAATCTCGATATGGCAGGAAAAATTGTATTATTTCAATTACTAAACCCAAAGAAAAAGCATATAAAATCCCTTTTAATTTAGGATTTTTATTATTTTTTAAATATAAATTATTCGTTGCCAAAAAAGAAAGGGCAATATACATTATGCTATGAGCAACTTTATCAAAAAAAGGGAAAGATATTCCTTCGGGAACTTTAACCGGTAAAACAGATAATAAAACAATAAAAATAGAACAACCAATCACCGAATACCATGAAAAAACTATCCCTTTACATCTATCTACAAAACTCATTTAATCAATCCTCGTGTTAACTTTAAAATTTACCATTATTAAAAATATTAGTAATAATTAATAATACCATTACATGAAAAGATGTCAATATCGAGGAAATATGCGCGATAGTGCATATTTTATTTATTTTTTCTATAACATAAAAATTAACTACCCAAACAAAGCGAAATGCCTGGATTCTTTTATACAAATCACGACCTGTCTCTACAGGTTTTTTGTTATTTTTTATTGTATTGGGTCGATTTTCTATTTATTTTT
>JAGLSE010000140.1 GCA_023135905.1 Candidatus Omnitrophota bacterium | reverse complement strand
TCCATCAACCATCTTTGGTAAAGAATTAACTTTTCCAAATTATGCATCTGGCTTAAATCGTCAGCCACAACCAAATCTTTTGCAATAAGTTCACTCACCTGTTTTCCGTAGGGTCCATTAAGATAAGTACGCAGTATACCCACGTCCAGTTTTTCAACCTTAGTTCCCTGTTTGCTTTCAAGCCACGTCCGGTATAAAGTAAAAACATTTTTTACTTTATACCATTGTTTTTGAGTAAGGTATTTGACC
The DNA here is from genome assembly GCA_023135905.1 of Candidatus Omnitrophota bacterium. Taxonomy (GTDB): domain Bacteria; phylum Omnitrophota; class Gorgyraeia; order Duberdicusellales; family 4484-171; genus JAGLSE01. The sequence goes on along the minus strand of JAGLSE010000140.1, from coordinate 12,838 downwards.
GATTCTCCAAGAGCACGATTTAAAACCTTCTCTTTAAGATTAAATAGAATTTCAACGTATAGAGGATTAATCGTTGACTCTAACTCCAAAATGCCTTTTGGGTTAGGTGTAGCCAATGGGGCTGCCTTAATCCGAGCTTCTATCTTTGACTTATCCGTAAAATCAATTTCGTCAAGCTCCTTCTGACGAAGTTGCATCTGAGCCACTGCCCTCTCATCAAGCCTAACCATCGCGCACTGTGCAAAATACTGCTCAATTTTCTCTTCTAGGGTAGCCATTAGCTCATAAGCTTGTGGTGTTTCTATTCCCCAAGGCATAACATCTGTAGCATTGTCGCCTTTAGGAATTTCGCCTTTCACTTTCCATGCAATATAACTTTGAACCTCATCAAAAAACATCTTAAGCTGCTCTTGGCCAATCCCCGGCTTACCGCTGGCATCAAGAGTAGAACCAACAGTCTCTATAACCGAAATAATAAATTGAGCTAAATCAGGGTCGGATGTAGCTTCTGAAGGAATAATACCATCGCCATTATTCGCCGCACTAGCCATAATGCTTCTTACATCACGTACCTGGGCCAGACTAATCCTCTGCGTATCTGGTGAATTAAGATTGATCAAGATAAGCTCTGCTACTGCTCGTAATTTTTGACCTTCGGGATGACTGACATCGATATCGTTTAAGTCTAAAATATCAGTACCTTCGGACAAACGGCTACGATTAGCATGAAACCGAAATAGCCAAGCTTGCGCCTCCTTGACTTCATTAGTTCTGATCCGGCCGTTTTGATCAGTATCTACGAAAGAGACAAATGCGTAATCGCAGTTAAGATTGTTGATTGGAACGCTGGTAGCTGCCCAGAGTGCCTCGTTGAGAACTTGGATCTTCTCTAAATCTTGTGCATCTTGGATCTTAAGCTGATAACTTTTGCCGTAATTTTTAAATATTAATTGAGACATGAATAAGCCTCCTTGGTTAATATTTTCTTTTGCCTTTTTATTCAATTCATAAAAAAAACTTTTTATTATGGTAATAATATTTATATTATCTCTTTCGGCAAACTTTAGCAAGCTGAAAATCCTATCCAAACACAATTCAAGATACACAAAAATAAAGGGAGATAATTTGACCAGAAATACTTACCAAATTCATTTAATCGATTATCTTCGATATAGAGTCTATCCTTTAAACTCCAAATATTTGTCAAACATTCAATTAAATGACACCGATTAAATAGGTGGCAATTATGAGAGGAAGAGATAGATCAGTTGTTGATTTTAGCCCTTGTGATTAAAAGACTTGGACTACTTATGCGACTTTGCAATTTAATCGGCTGATTGCTGCAAAGTAATCAGCCGAACTCTTTGACGTGACAAGACATAAAAAATGCCCAATTCTATAATTAGAATCGGGCATTTTTTAATATCTCGAACTTGCGTTCGAGGCTTTTTAGGGCTCCCCATGTACGACTGCTGTAAAAACTTCTTCTATTTCATTGAGTTAGAAGGGGTTAGAAGAATACGAACGTACAAAAGGAAGCCAAAAAAACCAAAAATATATGTTAACCCAATTACACAAGCGATGGATTATAAACGTATGATGAAGGAAGAAAATTTGAGTCAAATAGAATTAGCAAGAGAATTAGGAATCTCAAGGGTGAGAGTAACGCAATATCTGTATTTGCTCAAACTACCAAAAACGCAATTGGATCATATTATGCTCAATGGAAAAAAGAAGAAAATTACGGAGAGAAGCCTGAGGAAAAATTTATCGTCCGGCTAACTGGATCACTTCTTTGCCCTTTTTATCAATTAACTGCAATAGACGGGCAGCTGTACCACTAGGCTTATTAATTCCCATTTCCCATTTTTGCAAAGTTGTCGGCTTGATATTCAAAATATGGGCAAGAACGGCTTGACTGACATGGATCTTACTTCGAATCTTTTTTATATCCGCGGCATTATATTCTTTAGGTAAAGGGTACTTTAATTCATCAAATTTCCGCATGGACTCTGAGACATCCATGACTTTTGACAGTCCAATAAGTTCATCTTCAACCATGTCACGAATTTCATTTTTATCTCTTTTCTTGTTCATAATCAACTTCCTCCAAAATATTTTCTTTTACCGCTTTATTTAACGAAGCCTCTGTAAACTTCTCATATTGCTGCACTAAAACTTTCAAATAATTAAATTCTTCATTACTAAGATTATCTTTATCTCCTTTGGCAAAAACATACACCGCTACAACTAATTTCTTATGCTCCCAAAAAACAATATTTCTGTATCCCCCGCTTTTCCCTTTTCCTTCTTTAGCGACACGAACTTTATGGAGCTTAGCGCCTAAAGGATCCTTTTTATATTTATGGAAATTCTCAAATAATTCCTGGGCATATTCTTTCTTACTAGCCTTTTCATTCTTCAGCTCTTTTTTCAGCTTGTTTGAAAATGATTTATTTAAAAAATATCTCATGAAACTCTTTCTTGCTTCAACTAAAGTATATCATTTAATCATATACTTTACAAGTATATCTTAAATTTAGTTTGTTTTAACAATAGGGGTCATCATTACGTCATTAGACGCCTCTCTTCCTACATCCTTACTCATCTCACTGAACAAACTAAAAGAACGTTAAAAAATTGTCAAAATTCATACGTTTATGACCATTTGATAATATATTTTAATTAAAATATTATACCACCTTGATGCATTTTAAAAATGAGAAAATTTAGTATCGTTAAGTGCAAATCATCGAAAGACCTGCGCTTTTCGGTGAAAATACCATAAGACGAATAACTAAAAAATTTTTACAACACCATAACCCAAAAAGCAAAAAATTAATCCAATTAAAACAACTTTGATATATAGACAAATCTACCAAGGTCTTCCCTGTCCGACGATCAGAGAAACAGGAGAGATACTCGAAGCATCAAAAGGTCGAGTTCATCAAATGCTAAATTTACTTAAGCTTAACGAAAGAATTATTAATTATTTACTTAAAGGTAAGGCTGGCGATAATTACACCGAAAGGCAATTAAGGGGATTACTTCACTTATCTATTAAGGAGCAATTTAAAACTATTGAAAAATATCACATGTCTAAACAAGCTGAATTCTCAACTTTTTCCCTAAAGCAATTGCAGCTTTCTCTAAAGTTAAAAGAGTAACTGATCTATTCTCAGGATCAAGCAACCGATCTAACTGCATGCGACTTTTCATATGCATACGCGCTGTCATTTCTTTTTTGGTTATCTTTCGTTTTTCCATGGCTTCTTCAATCTGAAAAGCGATAACTCTTTTTGCCGCTGCTGCCTGAGATTCCTCTAAAATACCCTCATCCTTCAAATATTCATCAAAATTACTTCCAATATGTTTGTTTTTATTAATCATCATTTCCCTCCTTTAACTTCCTTCATTCGACTTCTAGCCGTATCTAAATCTTGTTTTACTATCTTCTGAGTTTTCTTAACAAATCCGTGCAATAAAACAATGTGCTCATCAGTCATTGTAAATATTGTTCTTGAAATTTTATTTTCTAATTTCGTTCTTACCTCCCAAAGACCTGCCTCTAATTTTTCCACCAATGGCATACCTAACGGCCAACCAAATTGAACTGTTTTAATGTCCCCTCCGATTATTTTCTTTTCCCTCTTCGTCAAGGATACTAACCATTCTCTCACCGGTTCATTGCCTGCTTCTGTTTTATAAAATACTACTGGTAAAGGTCTGTCTGGTTTCATCTATTTAAAGTGTACCATAATTGGTACTTATGTCAAGATTTTTAAATATTAAATTTAAAAGTAAATTCATCAGATCCCAATTGCTTTTGAATTACATTAGACTTTAACAAAACCAAATAATAAATTCTTCTGAAGGAAAACCTTTAAAAACTTTTTATTACAAACATTTATTATTTTTAGTTTTCTCTGAGTTAATGTGCTGCAATAAAAAGAGCCGCTATAACCTGTTGAAAATAAACAAGTTGCAACGGCTCTGATAAAAACTCCCCGGGTAGGGCTTCCCCTTCGGCGAACCTGTCGTCTCGCCAATCAAAGATTGACGGACTCCTCATAAAGGGAAAACTACGTTTTCCCTCTCTGATCGTCGTTTTACTCCTGTCACTCCCTTTCCTTCATAGAAGAATATGTAAATTGAGGGAAAATACTTTTCCCTCAAGCTCCCTTTGTAGGTTCGAGCCCTTTCTTACATAGACATAAAAAAGCCTCCATCTTTTATGATGGAGGCTTTTTTATGGCTCCCCGGGTAGGGCTCGAACCTACGACCTATTGGTTAACAGCCAACCGCTCTACCAATTGAGCTACCGGGGAATATATTTTCCAATAAAACTTTTCACTAATTCTCGTCCTTCTCCAGACTTGAGATATTTCTCTCGAAATCTTGCACTTACTCTATCAGAATACATCTCTTGATAAACTAATCCATATGGCATATGCCCTTTAGTATACTTTGAACCTCCAGAATTATGTTCCTTCAGCCGTTTATAAGGATTTTTTGAAATCCCTATGTATACATAGTAATCTTTTTTACTCTTCAAAACATATACAAATGTTTTCATTATCAAAAAACTACCGCTCCCTGCCTGCCGGCAGGCAGGTACCAATTGAGCTACCGGGGAAAAACTTATTTATTAAAGAGAATTTTATGAAATCTCACCCTCTTACTCTGCATTCTCTATATAGCAGTCGGATTTCTTCGAAATCCTTTGTGCTAGAATGCAGAGTCAATTCGGTTAATGCCTCTGTTACCATCGGCAAGTCTCATTGACCGGGGAATAATTTATTTATAAAAGAACAATTTGCTCGATAATCATTGCTGAATTGCATAATTATAACTTATTTCTTATATCTCGTCAAGAATTCGTTTTTCTGTATATTTTATGATAACTAAACCAGTTTGCGTTCAAGAAGGGCTTTCCCTAAAGTAGCGGAATCAATATATTCTATTTGGGTGCCTAAAGGGATACCCATGGCAATTCTATATATTTTAACTTTATAAGGTGATAATTTCTGAATTAAAAACTGAGCTGTCAACTCACCCTCATTATCGGAATCGGTTGATATTATGATTTCGTTTATCTCTCGCCGTGCTGTTCTCTCAACTAATTTCCCTATATTTAAACCTTCTCCGCCTATACCCTCTATCGGAGATATAGAACCTAAAAGCACATGATAAACCCCATTAAACCCATAAGTTTTCTCTATTGCCATAATGTCTTTGGGTTCTTCTACCACACACACGATATCTTTATCCCGTTTAGGATCTGAACAAATAGAACAAATCTCGTTTGTTGAAAAATTATTGCAGATTCTACAGGGTTTTATATGATTATGAATATCTTGCATTTTTGACGCTAATGACTTAACCTCTTCCGGCTTCATCTTCAATAGATGAAAAGCCATTCTTTCAGCACTTCTTCTACCGACACCCGGCAAACATGATAAACTCTTTACTAGTTCGTTAAATATTCTTGAGAAACTCATAATTTAATTAATTGTTTAAATACCTTAATATTCGGGCTCAATCATCATTATGAAATTTACCGCCAAAAGCATCTAAAAGGTCATTAATAAATCCTTCATCGTTTCCAGCATTCTCTGTATTATCCTTAGATTCAGACTTAACATTCTTTGAAATTTCCGGCTCTTTATCCACTTCAATAGTACTATTTATTACTGTATCTTTAATTTTAGCTATCGGTACTATTTTTTCATTAATTTTTAATTTAGGTTGTTGTTTATTATCTAACCAATCATTGAGCGAAAACTTAATAACAATTGCTTGACCCATAGCTTCAGATAAAGTCTCTTCAATAAATTGAACGTTTTTACTGTTTTCTAAACTCTCTTTATGGAAATAATCTTTTTTATGAAAACCTAAAGTAACAACAAAACCTTTTGAGGAAACCGGCTTACCAAAAGATAGGTGTGACGCAATAGCCGCTCTTACTTTTTGTATATTCTTAAGTATAGACTCCCATTTAACAGACAAAGCTTTACTCAAAAAATCATCGTCTTCCAAAGGTTCTGTATCTTTATCATTTATTTTGTTTTCATTTTTAGTTACTATTTTATTTACTTGTTCCTCTGAATCAAAATTTATACCTTCTAAATCTATATCTAAATCAGTACTTTTATTTACTACTGGTTCTACCAAAACTTCTTTCACAATTTTTGGATTATTCACTTTTTTTTCTTTTAGCACCGGGCCGTCATCTAAATTTCCGTTATAAGTAAATTTTATTAATGCTAATTCTAACGGGATTTTTATCGTGCTCAGCTTATGTGACAACTCTTTGGCTTCAATAAAAAGATCAATTACCTTCAACACGTCTCTAGTCGATATTTTTTTAGATATTAAAAGGATAAACTCTTTACTCTGAGGAGAAACTTCACTTAATTCTTTAAAAGTTTTAATACTCACTTTGGATAAAAGAAGATTCCTCAAATGCTCAATAAAAGCGTCAACAAACACTCCCAAGTCTTTACCTTCTTTTATTATTTTATCTACAAAATTTAAACAAAATTCGAAATCTTTATCTATCAAAGCCTTTAACATTGTATTTAAACTTTCCTCATCAATTATCCCTAAAAAAGAAAATACATCTTTTACTGATTTATCTTCTAAAACAACTGGAACAAGCTGGTCCAACAAAGATTCAGCATCTCTAATACTTCCTCCTGAAGCACGCCCAATTGTATACAACAATGTGTCTTCTATTTTTATATTTTCAGCGTCTATTATTTTCTTAAGCTTATTAACAATTTTAGGTAAAGATACAAGATTAAATTGAAATTTTTGACAACGAGATAGAATAGTCGGCAATAATTTGTTAGGATGAGTGGTCGCGAAAATAAATTTTACATGTGAAGGCGGCTCTTCTAAAGTTTTTAGAAGAGCATTAAATGCCGCATTAGAAAGCATATGCACTTCATCAATAATATAGATTTTATACCGTGAATGAACAGTAGAAAGTTTTACATTTTCTCGCAAAACTCTTATCTCATCAACGCCATTATTAGAAGCTCCATCTATTTCAACTATATCAAAAGATTTCCCTTGAGCGGCTTCAACACAAGTTAAACATTCACCGCAAGGAGTTACTGTAGGCCCTTTATCGCAATTAAGAGATTTTGCCAATATTCGAGCTAAAGAAGTCTTACCGACTCCTCTAGGTCCACTAAATAAATAGGCATGGTGGACTCGATCATTTATAATTGCATTTTTTAATGGCTCAACTATATGTTCTTGTCCAACTATTTCATCAAAATTTTTCGGCCGATATTTTAAGGCAAACGCTAAATAACTCATATTACATATTCGGTGATTGAAATTTTAATCTTAATATTTTTCGAAGAACTTCTGTATCTAAAGATAATGGATCCTTAGTAGCTTGAGAAAATTTCTCGACTCTTTCCTTTTTCTCTAAATAATTAGCAATATCCGCGCTCACCCTTGAAGCATCTTCCAAAACTCCATGAGCCTTGGCTAATTCCGGTAATGACAAATCTCGGGATTCATATCCGGATAACACATTTTTTAAACGGTCAAACTCTGCAATCCACTTATCAAAACTGTTTTCCATTTCCAGATAAGACTCGGCATCGCCAATAATCCATAATTTTACATATTCTAATTCTTGAAATGTTAACGGCTGATCTTTATCCAATTTATTTAAAATATCCTTCATATCCTTAGATGTCATAGACTGCATCCGTTCACGTGTTTTATTCAGCCCTTCATTTAATAAAACACTTACTCGGCTAAAATCTTCTGACAACCGGCTCTCCTTTGCTTTTTCCATAATTTTATCCAACCCTTTAAATTCTTCCATTCGTGCCTCCTTTTACAATTTTTTAAATTTAGTTATTCTATAATTTCATTTATATTAACAAAATTCGCCTATTGTTTAATTATCAAAAATAAAATAAAAGATATATAACCTAAAAACATGAGAAGACCTTCGCTTCTTGTTATTTTATACCCTGTCCTCATCACTGTAAAGAGTATAAAACCAAAAACACACATAACCGGCAGTTCAAACTTTAAAACCGAAATATCCAAAGGAATAGGCCGAATTAACGATACTATTCCCAAAACAAATAAAATATTAAAAATATTGCTGCCTAGAATATTACCTATACTAATACTAGGTAAGTTTTTTAAAGAAGCGGTTACTGAAGCAAACAATTCCGGCAACGAAGTCCCTATAGCAAATACAGTTATACCAATAATCCAAGGGCTTACTTTAAAAATTTCTGCTAATTTAACCCCCCCTCTCACCATTAAATCAGCTCCCCATACAACACCAAATAAAGATAGCAATAGTATTACAACCACTAGTATTTTTGATTTAGCTGTTTCCAATATTTTATAAAACTTAAATTTACTTATTTCGCTAAGATTAAAAGATTTCTTAGCTTTAATGTATGATATAAAACAAAACGCGATAAAACCAATAATAAGAATCAACCCATCAATGCGGCTAATATATAAATCCAGGCATAAAATAAATAATAAAACAAAAGTAATACACATCATAAGAAGTTCACTCTTGAATATTCTTTTATCCACTTTTAATGGTCTGACCATTGAACATAACCCTAAAATTAAGCCAATATTAGAAATATTACTACCAATGATATTTCCCAAAGCTATTCCTTTCTGGTTTTTTATAGCAGCCATTATACCTACTCCTGCCTCCGGAGCGCTAGTACCGAAAGCAACAATCACCAAACCTATAAATAAAGGAGTAAGTTTGAAAAAAATAGCTATTTTAACTGAAGATTGCACCAACCAACCAGAACTTAAAATCAAAAGGATTAATCCTGATATCAAAAAAAGACTACTTAATAATATTTCCATAAGGGGTACCCTGAAGAGTTAAAATGATTAGACTGTAATGTTCGTTCTTAATTCTTAGTAATAAACTTCTTAAATATATGTCGATTTAAAAAGTTCATCAAAAAAATATAACCGTAGTATATATAACTACTTACTTAAAAATGTCCTACCCGACAATTTGTCACCAAATTGGCAAGTCATAGGCCAATTTTGCAATGCATTTTCCAGATAAGCGGATCCGCCAACTTGATTCCAATTTGGCGGAGAGGCAGGGATTTGAACCCTGGGTACAGCTTTACACCGTACAACGGTTTAGCAAACCGTCGCCTTAAACCGCTCGGCCACCTCTCCGATAAAATATTTTAACCTTTTCTAAAAATTAATTAATTACGAATTATATCATATAATCCAAAAACAATAAATACAATCTATAAATTAATTTTCAGGACAAATAATTAGCTTTTCGTTTTTTCTTGAAAAATTCTTTTATTATAATAGAACATTCATTTTCCAAAATGTTTTTTTTTATCTTAATTTTATGATTTAATGCTAACTCATTTATATCAATTTTTGAACCAAAAGCTCCAGTTTTAGGGTCAACTGCTCCAAAAATAACTTTATCTATACGACTAAGAACCAGCGCGCCTGCACACATTAAACAAGGTTCTAAAGTAACATATAAAGTGCATTTATTAAGCCATTTTGATTGCAAAAAACTAGTAGCTTGAGTTATTGCAATCATTTCAGCATGAGCCGTCGGATCTTTTAATCTTTCTATTTGATTATGCGCTTTAGCTATGATTCTGTTGTCATATACAATTACAGCCCCAACCGGCACTTCATTCTCTTCAAATGCGTATTTTGCTTGAAGTAATGCCTTTTGCATATAAACTTCATCATTTTCCATCAACTTCTTTAATAATTTGCAGGAATATCTTACATATATTGGGGTCAAATTGAGTACCTATACCTTCCTCAATTATTTCAAGGGCCTTTTTCTTAGAAAATGCCTTACGATAAGGCCTATCGGAGATAAGAGCTTCATATACATCCGAAATGGCAATTATTCTGGCACCTAAAGGAATATCTTCTCCTTTAATCCCTAAGGGGTAACCTTTTCCATCATAACGCTCATGATGATAAAGAATAGAAGGTATGGCCCCTCTTAAGACATGTATTTCTCTTAAAATCTCAGCCGCGATTGATGGATGAGTCTTTATAATTTCTCTTTCTTCAGTATTTAGTACTCCTTTCTTAGATAAGATACTTTGACATATACCCACCTTACCTAAATCATGCAAAATAGCCGCATGTTTAATATTAGCTATTTCTTCTTTGGATAACTTTAATGTTTTCGCTATTTTTTCAGCTATAACCGCAGTATACTCAACATGTTTACCAGTACAAGAATCCTTGGCTTCTATTGCCCGCGCAAACCCATAAATCATCTCAACTAAATCTCGAGTTATTGTTAAATCCATCTTTTCTAATCGACCACGTAACTCTTTAATATCTCCTTTTATCTTTACTTTTGGAAAGACTTTTTTGGAAGGCTGAGTATATACTACTATGGCATTACCGCCTTTGCGTTTTGCCGAAATACGACACATATCTAAAGCTGAGATTACGTCCCTTATACTAGAAACATTATCTTCAGGAAAAGATACAACCCCAATACTTGTCTTTATTGTTATTACTATTTTTTTAAATTTAAACTTATGCTCTGTAATTTTTTTCTGAATTCTCTTAGCAGCTTCATACGCAGGCATTCTGCCTGAATAAGGAATTACAATAAAAAATTCATCTGTACGCCATCGAAATAAAACATCATCTTTTCTTAAGTTTTTTTTCAATAACTCCACCAATTCCTTTATTAAGATATCAGCCACTTGCACCCCGTAAATCTCATTGACCCTACGAAAATTATCTACATCAATATTAATAAAGGATACACTATGATCATTCTCGCGAGATCTAGTTAACTCTTCATTTGCTGAACGCAGAAAATGACGCCAGTTATTACATCCTGTTAAAGGATCACCCAAAGTAATCTCTTCTATTTTAGAATTTTTTTTCGTAATGCGGTTATTTAAATCTGAAATTTCCTTTTGAAGCTTAGAAACTTTTTTAGCTAATTGAATTTTAAAATTTATTTCAACGATATTATCTTCATCTGTAAAATAGTCTAAAGCCCCTAATTCTTTTGAAACCTTTATGTTATTGACATCCTTTTTACAAAAATGAATTAGGCAAGTTTTATTCTCAAAAGAGCTAAAATTAAGATTTGGCCTTCTTTTTAAAAAATCTTCTCTGAAAATCATTATAGGACAATCACTATTCAAAATATCTTTCAAAGTTGTAACTTGTTGGCAAGAAAAAGGCAATGACTTGTCTTTTTCCTTAAATTTTGATTTACAGTAAACAATCCCTTTCATAATACTAAATTCTAACATACCTATATGCATTTTACAAGGAAAAGACCTTTTTCAAATCAAAAAATGCAATATATCATAAATTAACGTAATACATACTAACTACTTGAAAACAATATTTTCATGTAATGGCGGAGAGACAGGGATTCGAACCCTGGAATCCTTACGGATTACACGCTTTCCAAGCGTGCGCACTCGACCGGGCTATGCGATCTCTCCAAAAAAATATGCCAATTTAAAATCTATTATTTAAATATCATCTATTCTGTATTAAACAATTTATGAGCATCCCGTTTACTTATATTTTTTTTGAAATCTTCAAAATCAATAAAAACTATACCCGGAAAATTGTTTTTTACCCTCTGCAAATAAGATACCGGATTTTTCCTTCTAAACCCCATATACTTAAAATAGATACCGCACTTAGGACAAATCTTAACATCCAGTCCTAAACCTATCTCATGACAAGAAAAACATTCTGAAGATAATTCTCCTACAACAATAAGATGTTTTTCCACATCTTTTACATTAAGCTCTTTCCATACTCTTATATTTTGTAATTTTTCTTCCATCTTAGAATCTTTATTTATTCTTCTTATTTCTTCTTACTTTTTTTAGTATTCCATTTTCTGCCATTAGCATAAAAACTTTCTATCGATTCATAAATTTCCTCTTCAGTTTCTACCATTCTAAACAAATCCATATCCTTCACATCAATTGCCCCTTGTTTAATCAATTGAGACTTAAACCAACCAATTAACCCTTTCCAATAAGCTTTATTTACTAATATAATTGGTATAGACTCTATTCTATAGGTTTGAACTAATGCTAAAGTTTCAAATAATTCATCAAGTGTACCAAAACCCCCAGGAAAAACTACAAAAGCATGAGAATATTTGGTAAACATAAATTTTCTAACAAAAAAATATCTAAATTCCATATTAACATTAATATAAGGATTAGGTTTTTGAACTTCAGGAATCATAATATTCAGCCCCACTGAAACACCACCAGCATCATATGCTCCTTTATTGGCAGCTTCCATTATTCCTTCACCGGCTCCGGTAATTAGGCTATACCCATTTTTTGATAATAATCCCGCTGAATTATAGGCAAGCTTATAATAAGGATGATTCTTAAGCGTAGATTTTGATCCAAAAAAAGATACCCCCTTTTTTACACTTGATAAAGTTTCAAGCCCATCAACAAATTCACTCATTATCCGAAAAATACGCCAAGTATCGGTAGTGGTAAAATCACCTTCAAAAGTTGTTCTTAGCTTTCCCGGTTTTTGTGATTTAGGCTTTCCTGTCATACATTCTCCTTTTTAAATAATAAACATACCTGGTTTATAAATTAACTTTATTAACTTCGTCATATTATGCCGCTGTTTCATAATAGCACCTCCACCTGATAGGGACTGTTGAATTATGCAACAATGCCATTATACTTATATTTCTTTTAAAGGCAAATAAATTTGATTTTTAAAAAAATTATCTACTATGGCGCTGTTTCATAATAGCACCAGCACCTGTCTAACTAAA
>JAGLSE010000014.1 GCA_023135905.1 Candidatus Omnitrophota bacterium | reverse complement strand
ATTTAGTATTCTAAATACCCATTATTAATTAAGTGTTTCCTGACCAATCTCTTTCTGAATAATATTATCAATTTTTCGTTCAAGACCTCTTTCAATAAAATCTGGTATAGAGTCTCTAACTCTTTTTTTAAAATATGAATCTAACCACTTAAAATTAATATCATGAAGTAATCCTGACAATTGAAAATCAAAACCAAGATCTGTAAAATCTTTACCTAATAATTTTAAAATCAACTTAAATCTAGGTGAGGCTTCAAGGACTTCTCTTGAAAAAAATAAAGAAAGACGGCTATTTATTAATTGGTTATCATATAAACGAAAGTACCCCCCAACTCCAACATCTTCGGAAGTTAAACTAATGTTTTGCAAACTCGCAATATCATTGTTTACTAAAAAATTCGCGGAAATATCGGAAAACTCTATTTGGTTAAGTTGAGGTATTTTGAAAAACTTTGAAAGCCAATCTAAAAACTGAAGATTACTTAAAGTACCATCTCTTACTATTAAAGTTCCATAAAATTTTTTATTAGGCCAATTTCTATAATTAGCTTGCGTTTCCATTTTACCTTTAATTTTCGAAAAAAATGGAACGATACCTGCCATTGTTTCAGTACTCAAACCGTTCACATCAAAGATTAAAGACAATCCAAAAGGACTCATAGCTGTATCAAAATACCCTTTCCCTTCCAATTTTCCATCAAAAAATTCCGAAGTATAGTTTAAAAATTTAAATCGCATATGATTAAAATTTATATTATTTTTAAAATTGGTAAATAAAAATTTATATGTGTTATTTTTTTTATAATAATCCATTTTAAGCTTATTTATTGAAACATCCATTCCTCTTTTACATGAAAATTTAAAATTAGCTTTATCTAATAAAATATTTATTTTTTCATCATTAATTTTACCGTTATATTCATTTGTAAAATCATAAACCACTTTTCCGGTATACGTCATATCTTTAAAATCCCCTATCAATCTGATATCAAACTTTTTGGGATTGTTTTTCCGTTGTTGAGGGTCTTGGCGAAGATAAGAAGAAAATACTAAATCTAATTTTATTGGATCATTTAAAATTAAATCCCCTTTTAAATCATAAGGAACATTTTTTACAGAGAAGCCTATATTTATTATTTTTATATTAGGAAAATCAAGGCTAACCACACTTGATAAATCATATATATAAATATCAGACGGAGAAGGCCCTAAATTAAAAGTTTTTCTAATTTTTCTTGTAAATACTCTTATTTTTCCTGCATCAGTATAAGATGGTTTATGGATTAGATAATCTTTTATTATATCTTTTAATTTAAGATATCCGTTCAGCCTTAAAACTTCATTTTCTATTATACCCCACATTTTTACATATAAGTCTCCGCGTTTAAATTCTAAATTGTCAAAAATTATATCTCCATTATTTAAACTACCTTTATACAAAAAAACTAAGGGTTTATTTAAAGGTTTCAATTTCTCCAATTTTCTATCAATTAAAAAGAAATGTTCTAAGCTTGCCGAACCTTTACCCTCTAATTTATTATTTTTAATTTTAAAAATAAAATTAACTGAAAAATAATCGTACCGTTTCTTTTTTTCAGAAACTTTAAATAATGCATCTTTAATAGATAAACTAAATCCTAACTCTGATTTCCTGATATTTATATTTTCTTTACTATTAGATACAATTTTGGTTAAAAATGATATGAAATCTGAATAATCTCCTTCAAGTTTATATACCGAAACGTCCTTAATTACAAAAACTTTTTTAACTAATAATTTTCCTAATGAAAAACGAAACTTTACTTTTTCAGTAAAAAAAGTTTTCTTATCTCCTAAACTTGAGGGTCTATACACACTAACATTATCTAAAACGATAATATTCGGAAGAACAAAATGTAAGTCTTCTATCGATACTAATTGGTTAAAAAATGCGCCTATACCATTTTCTATTTTAATTTTAGATTGGTTAAGCAACTTGTTACCGAATAAAATCAGCAAAAGCATAAAGCAAGCTGCTATACTGAGGGTTAAAAATATATTTCTAGTAAGGGACTTCGCTAAAAAAAATTTCATCTATATAGAATTCTATTTTGTCAATAAAATGTTTTGCCTTATATCTTTTATTCATAGGTGACTCATAAGTATGTTCTTTGAAATCTCTAAACAAAAAAGTTATTTTCTGAAATGTTGCTATTTCTTTTTCAATTTCTTTTAATCTAGCCTTCATGTTGTCTTTTTTGGCAATCTCAAATTGATAGGCTAGGGCAAATAACTTAGTTAAATCGTTATCGCAATCAAAAATTAAATCTTTAAAGGCAGTATAAGAATAGTTGTATGCGTTTGTACAAAAATAATATTCTCCTATAGCAAACAAAGCTTCCTGAGCTAATTTAGGTTCAGAGTTATTTCGTAAAACATCTGAAAAATACATATAGGCAACATCAATATTACCTGTACGAGCAGCCCTTACCCCTTCATTAAAAGATTTACTGGCATTAGAAGAATAAACATTTCCAATAAAAAGAACTGTACATATAAATACCAAATTTGTTATGTGAAATAATTTTTTCATAAAATTATTTCAATAATCATAGTATTGATTAAATTAATTTTTATTATCATTAGAACCCTTTGCGTTTAATTCGTTATAAGTTATAACATAATAAATTCTAGAATCATTCTATAAACTTTTTATTTTATAAAATATGTAATAAAATTATAATTAATAAACTATCTTAAATAGGCCTTAATGATCTTTATTTCATCTTTGGGTTTAGAACCTGCGGCTGTTGGAGTATTTTCTATGTCCTGAACCACATCATATCCGGATACTACTTTTCCAAAAATGGTATGTTTCATATTAAGCCAGGGTGTAGGTATTGTAGTAATAAAAAACTGACTTCCATTTGTATTCGGTCCGGAATTAGCCATAGCCAATATGCCCTGTTCATTAAACTTTACATTTGGAGTAACTTCATCCTCAAAAGGATTTCCCCAAATAGAATTACCGCCGGTCCCTGTTCCTGTGGGATCACCACCCTGTATCATAAAGTCTTTTATTACCCGATGAAATATTATCCCATCATAGTATTTTTGTACAATAAGACCGACGAAATTCTCACAAGTTTTTGGAGCTATTTTCGGCATTAATTCAATTTCTATTGTTCCCTTTGTAGTCTCCAAAAAAACGTTTTTCCCTTCCATAGAATTCTCCTTGCCAAAACTACTGGTCATTATAAAACTGATTAAAATGGTTAATATTATTTTTTTCATAAATTTATTATACCCTCCTATATTTAATAAATCAATTTAAAATATTTTTTAAAAATATACTTTTAGAATATTCATTTATTTATTTTTCCCCAAACTACAATTATCATCTTACCTAGAAACCAAATAGTAAAAATAATTAAAGCAAATACTACAATTATCCTCAGAAAAAAAGCCAAAACCAAAAGTAAAGGCATCAATAAAAGACCAATACCAGCAAAAAGTAAAACCGCAATTAGAAAAATTAGCCCTATTAAAAACTCTTTCATTTTTTATCCCTCATGAATTATTAGAATCTAGTTTATATATTTCCCCATAAAAAATAAATTTTGTCAAGAAAAATATATTTTATTAAATTTATTTTAATATACCTTTTATGTTTAATTCGGTAAACTGTCTTATCTGAAATAAATAAAATATTAAATTATATTTTCAAAATCGATGTTCCTCTGAGCTTTGATATTCTCGTTTTTTTTCTGCGACCTTATTTGAGAACCATTCTTCACCCATTCCTTGTTCTTGCTGGTTCGATATATCACGATTTATCAGTTCAAAATTGGATTTTACAGCTTATTTATCTTCAAAATTATGCCAGTATATATAGATCTAGATGAACATATCGTTATGCCTAACTATGCGCACGCGATAATTATTATTCAAAAATCGGGTAGGAGGCGGAGTCACCTCCGCCGTCCTCCCACACCACCGTGCGTACGGTTCCGTACACGGCGGTTCCTATCGTTATTTTCTGAAATTCCACCATTTTATCACGCAACGATATTTCTCGACCAGTTGCTCAATTATTGGTGAATTCTCAGGTTTAGGGTTTCCTTTTTCCACTGGGGATTCTCCGTATCCATAAACTTTGTTGTAACTTCCGGCTACCTCTTCGTTCACGGCTTCTAGCCTCACGGCTTTCTTTTCTACGACTCGAATCTTTTCCATAGTTCAAGTCCCTATTCCTTAACTTTAGGTTCAGTCCTTCAGTGTTGGTCTACTACACCTACTATGACTTCGGCTGACTTCTGACATCTCTTCCTGTCACATTCCTGCTTCTGTAGTTTCTTTTTTTTCAAACAAGATATCAGACCTCCCCGGGTAATTCGCTAAGACCTTCACACTTATACTCGCCACATTTACGTCCATGCCTTCCGGGTGTGTTTTGGACTTCAGATAACATAGCCTCCTTATCCAAGCATATCCGCCTCTTATGTGATTTCTGTTCGTCGAGTCAGTGTTTTGCTTACAGCTTCCTTCAGATTCCACTTCACGGTGGACACCCTTGCTGTTCTGCTAATGATTCCCCACACCGGGCTCATAGAGGACTTTCACCTCCTAGTCTTTGCGCCATGCCGGGCGCACTATTGTAGGAGTCAACCCCCCGTTGTCGACCCGAATCAATACATTGACCCGGTCCAAAATAATAAATTATTAGATAACGGGCGGACACAGGGGTTAACTATCTATTGTACTCTAAACACTCAGGGGTCCGCCCCTACAAGTTTCTTTTTTTAGATTTTTTACTTTTTAAATAATCCGTCAACTCTTGAGGATTATTAAACATAATGTCGTAGTATTTGCCAAAAAATTCACATTCTGGAGGATTATGTTCTCTACATTTATCCGGACGCGTTTCATAAATCGTACACCTATCGTCTTTAGATAAATATATGCATGTGCCTTCTACGAGTTGATGCCACTTTCTATTATGCAAATATACTTTAACCGTATCAAAATGTAACTGCCATTTTAAATTTTCTACTTCGAATTTATTTCTAGGTCTATTTATTTCCACCGCAAGATTTTTACAGCAGATAGCCGAACATTTTTTACAATATTTATTATCCGGCTCACTTGATTTAGATTTCATTTTCACTCCTTTATTATATGTTTTACTAATTTCAAAAAAATATTTTTACTATTAAATATTAAACATTTTTTCGAGTTATTTTTTTTATATTAAATACCGTTGCACAGGATTCAAGTGTGGCTTCAATTATTTTTTCTCTTTCGATATGTATTTTTTCTTTAATAGTATTCCTGAATATTTTAAGAGCAAAAATTAATGATTTAACTCGTTCAATTAAATCAAAGACCCAAAGTGTTGCCGATTACTGTTCATAAACAACTGTCTCTATCTTTTCCTAAATGTTCACTTTTGACTCCGTTATCCTTGTTCATCAGATATTTGATTTAGCCAAATTAAATATTCTCGAAGTAGTTCTTTTTTATTTATATCCTTACTATTTTTACTAAAATATTCCTTTACCAATTCATCCAATTTTGATTTTTCACCTAGCAAATTCAGTAAATACATCCTTAGCTGATAAACTTCTAAATTAGATGGGCTTTTAATGGCAAGTAAATTATAATATTTTTCTGCTAACACATAGTCTTTTTTTTCAAGCGCCATAGCAGCTAAATACTTGCTAGCCTCTAGAATGTCGGGCGTTGGTTTGAAAGTTTTATTATAAAGGTGTGAAACAATATTTTTGTCATAATAATTCCCGCCTACTGTCCAAGAGATATATGGGTTTAATAAGTCAGAAGAAAGGCTGCGATGTAAATTAAAAACAACAGGTTTATTGTTTTCTAAGATATCAAAGATTAAACCTGTTGTTTTAAAATATTCTTTAGATACTTTAATAAATTTATCTGGCCATAAATTGCGGATATGTTTGCTGTTGCTAAATTCCTCCCAGCGATTTTTTCTTTCAGCTAGCTTTAGGTATAAAGGGAGAACTTTATCTCTATCGGTATCTATTGAAGATAAACGTCTTGGGAAATTATCCAAAAGAGCTAAACTATTTTTAGTATTTGAGACAATTCTTCTATTATCCGCAATAAACAATGATCCCAGTTGATCCGGGCTTTCAAAGCCTAATGCACGCATTTCTCTAGCCACTAAATCATTTTTCCATTGTTTAATGAAAGTTTCTTCTGAAACTTTTATAGTAGGATTTTTTATTCCAAGCATAACCCATTCTAAACCCGCTCCTCTCCAAAGAGAGCAATCTGGAAAAACATTAGAAAATGCCTTTAAAATAGCTTTTGTTTCCGCTACCTCTAGTTGATAAACCGGCAACCAATAAGTAGTCATTCCTCCATCTGAGAGACGATCATATATTAATTGAAAAAACTCTTGAGTATAAAGATTAACAATACCGTTATTTTTTAAAGGTGGCGGCTCAGCCGTTATAATATCAAATTTTTGTTTGGTTGTTAGCAAAAAAAATCTACCATCTTCTATATGTATCTTAATTCGGGAATCATTGACGGGATTTTCCTTTGGATCTGAAAAAATAATCTCACTCATATCAATGACATCTTTAGATATATCAACCACATCAATTCTTTGCAGTTCTGAATTATCGACTAGAGCTTTGGCAGTTGAACCACATCCATAAGCAATCAAAAGAGCTGTTTTAGGGTTTGGGTGTAAGGCTGTTGCTAAATAAACAAAAAATTTCATATAACGCTTACTGCGTAGACCAGTTCCTGACATAGAATGACAATTTGTAATTAAATTATGACTATATGTTTTCCCTAAAATAGTTTTTTCTAGATACTGGAGAGTTTCGCTAAGCCCTTCTTTAAAAGCCACTCTTTTATAATTTTTAGACAAAGATTTTCGTAAAAAAAATTGGGAATATTCATTCTTTGTTTTATTAAAAGGGAACGTTGCTATACTCAATAAATAAAGTATTCCACTTAAATAAAACAAGACATTTCTTTTGATTGGCGCTTTAAAGTTTTTCTTATCAAATAATAAAAGAGCAATTAATCCATACATAAGAGAAAAAATAAAAAAACTTCTTTCTATGCCTAAAAAAGTGATAAAAAATACTCCGCCTAAAAAAGCTCCAAACATTCCGCCAAGAGTATTAGCCAGGCTAATTAATCCCGTTGTTTTTATATCTTTTTGAATTTTATTGTGTAATAATTTTCCTAGCATTGTAAATCCCATACCAGAAATCAATGCCACGGGAAACATTAAAAACAAAGCACAAAATAAGATTTTAGCGTAGTGTGATATCGGACTTTTTAAAATACCAAACACAACCGTAAAATTATTGTATAAAAATGCAACAAGAAAGCCATTCAAAAATAGAATAGGGCTTAATAAATTTTGAGCTTCCTTGCGAAATTTAAATAATATTGACGCGAGTAATCCTCCAAGGCTAATGCCACAAAGGACAACCGCAAGCATTATAGAAAAATTCAGGCTGTCACCATTAAAAAATAAGCCTAAAAAACGAAACCAAAGAACTTCTAAGGCTAAAAAAATTAAACCCATAAAAAAAGCAGCCGTTAAGAATTTCCAAATTCCAACAACAGGTCCCAGTGAAATAACACTAGCTCGTTCTTCTTCATCTACATTTTTCTGGATAGATTTCCAATACATTAACCAGGCAATCAATGCTACTAAAAGATTTATTAAACAAGCCAAAAATCCAGTCCCTAAAATACCCAATAATTTAATGAGAACTATTTCACAAATAATAATGCCGCATACTGCGCCTAAGGTGTTGTAGCCATAAAGTAACCCCAATACACTTCCAAAATTAGTAATGTCTTTATTTAATGCTTTTACTAATAAAGGAAGGGTAAGTCCCATAGCTGTTGTAGGAATGACCATTAGTATAGTGGCAATAAATGCTCTTAAAATATTGATTAAAAAACTATTATTGGAAAAAAATTGAAATGCTGGAACTAAAATGCGAGTTAAATGCGGGAATATAACAACCAAAAAAAATCCCGACAAAGCGATAATAACTTCTAAAACGGCAAAAACAAGAATTGGACGCTTTATTTTATGTTCATAAAAAGCGGCAAAGTAATTCCCTAAAGCTAATCCGCCCATAAAACTTGCTAAGACAATTGAAACAGACCAAACACTGTTGCCTAAAGCTAATCCTGCTTGATTAAACCAAAGCGATTCTAATATTAAAGCAGACATCCCAGAAAGAAAAAAAATACTACACAGTAAAAATTTTTTCATTTTTCTCCTCCAAAACTCAGCTACCCTAACCAAACGGAACGAGGGAAGGGACAACTGGATTGACTTGATATGCTGTATTTATTTTCTTCGTCTTCTGCCTAATTGGCAGAGTTATTGACGATGTATTAATGTATTCCTTTTAATGACCTATCATTTCTTATTATATTGGTGTGAAACGATCGATGCAATATTTTTTTATTAATAACTTTTTTATTCGTTGTATTAAATTTGTTAATAATATATTCAAATATGAAAGGCTGACTCATGTGTCTGTATGTTATCTAATAGTATTTGATTATTTATACTCAAGTGAATCTGCCTGTTGGTAGGTAGGGATTACACAGAATGAAAACATTAGTTTTTTATCGCTGAAATCATCTTTTAACTAATGAGACTTTCCCGACAAAAGAGTCGGGATTAGCCGAATTGATCCTGAGCAAATAAAATTAGTCGAAGGATTTAAAGTTTAATCGTTAAAAACAGGAGCTGATACTTTTATGCAACAGTACTAAGTGTTTTTTTTGATAAAAAACTTTATTTAGACAATCTCCTTTTTCTTCTATTAAACGCCTGTTTACTCTTTAATTTTTCGCCCGATGTCTTTAAGATAAGTCTTGGTACGCTAACACTTTTGCGTTCTTCATTCACCGCGACCATGGTAAGAAATGCTGATCCAACATTTAAAACTGTACCTTTTTTAAGCCTTTCTGTTAAAATTTCCACTTCAACTTCCATAGAAGTCTTTCCTACATAACAAAGCCTTGCTTTTATTGTCAAGAGATCACCTATATTAACAGGATGATCAAAAACTATTTGATCCATAGAGGCAAGCAATACATTTTTACAAGCGTGTTTTGTTGCTGCGACAAAAGCTGCCTCATCTACAAGTTTTAAAATAGTTCCTCCATGGACACTGCCGTAATGATTTGCATCTGTCGGCATCATTACCGAAGAAAGAACTGTTTCTGACTCTGACACATTTTTACCTTTCATATCTATTGTATATTTCTATATTCAATGAAATATATTCCCTTAAAAATCTATTTATATTGAAATTTAAAAAGTTTATACGTGAATATCTAACCATGAAACCAAATCTGTTAAAAGCTTTTTTTTGTCCGGATCGTTCATTAAATCATGATAAAATCCTTTATAAAGTTTCAAAATCTTGTCTGGTGAACCTGCATTTTTATAAATTTGTTTACTACCGTCGACATCTGTAATGCAATCTGCTGTACCATGCATTATTAGTAACGGCAATTTTATTAAATTAATTTTTCCCTGCATTTTTTTTATTCCGTTATTAATAGCAACAGCTTCTCCCGCAAGCATTTTTCCATGATAAACTAACGGATCATTCTGATATCTCAAATTAACTGCCAAATCACGTGACAACAAGGAACTATCAACTT
Organism: Candidatus Omnitrophota bacterium; assembly: GCA_023135905.1. Taxonomy (GTDB): domain Bacteria; phylum Omnitrophota; class Gorgyraeia; order Duberdicusellales; family 4484-171; genus JAGLSE01. Next base: position 5,263 of record JAGLSE010000014.1, on the reverse strand, counting down.
TTTTTAATAATGGTAAATACGGCAAAACGCGTCCCACCACCAACGCGGTTTTCCTTATGTATAATGGAACATGTTCAGGAATTTTTAATAACGCTGCAATTAGAATAATCCCCTCTACTTCTGGATTGTTTTCTATAACATATGAAGTAACAATTGTTCCCCCTAAACTACAGCCCATAATAAAAATTGGTTTTCCTTTTTCCAATTTTCTTACTCTCTCTAAAAACTTATCCAAATCATCAAGGTATTCTTTAAATGTGCTAACAAAAACTCTAATTCCTTCTGAAAGCCCATGGCCACGCAAATCAAAAGAATAAACTGAATATTTATTTTTAACTAATTGTTGGGCAAAATAATTGTAACGGGCACTATGTTCTGCATATCCATGTACTAAAATAACTACTGCTTTTGAGTCATTATTCGGTTTCCAGCAGCGTTCCAGCAACTTTAAACCCTCATTATTCTTAAAAAACATCTCTTTTTTATACATTTACACACCGTCACTATAAATTATACCATCTTTTATATGTATCTTGCCAATTTTCTGTAATGATTTATATAAATTTATCTGTTTCCACTAAATAAATTTTATGATATAAATAGTTGTTATGGAACATGCAAGCCCAATGATAAAACAGTACCAAAAAATAAAAGCTAATCATAAGAATGATATTTTGTTTTTTCGCCTCGGTGATTTCTATGAAATGTTTTTCGGTGATGCAAAAAAAGCATCTTCTATCTTGGGTTTAGTATTAACTTCTCGGGGAAAAGATAAAAATGTTAAAATACCAATGTGCGGTATCCCTTATCACGCGGCAGATTCTTATATTGCAAGATTAATTAAAGCCGGTCAAAAAGTCGCAATCTGTGAGCAAGTAGAAGATCCAGCTTTATCTATAGGTATTGTTAAACGAGAAGTTGTCAGGGTTATAACTTCCGGAACATTTATTGATGAAAATAGTAATGACCCCAGATACGTACTTTGTTTAAATTTTCATAAAAATAATATTGGCATATCGTTTACTGATACTTCCAGTGGCATCATCTTTACCAATGAGTATTCCAATATCCAAAAAGCAATTGATATTATTTTAAAACTTTCTATATACGAATGTATATTTCCAGCAAATGATGAATCCCGAGTAAAAGATATTTTCAAAAAACCTATATTAAATTGTAAAAAAATAACTTTAAGTCCATTTGAAGATTGGCTTTTTAATACCGATATGTCAAAAAAATCTCTCTGTGATCATTTACATACAAAAGATTTATACGGTTTTGGTATAGAAAATATGTCTTTATCTATATCCTGTACGGGAGCTCTTCTTGAATATCTTAAACAAATGAACCAACAGCCTCTACTGCATATAAACAAAATTTCTCTATACTCTGATGCTGATTATGTATTCATTTCTTCTGCCGCCTGTTATGGATTAGAACTTGAACATTTACGACAAATTTTAGATAAAACTATGACACCTTTAGGAAAAAGAATGTTCCGTTATTGGCTCTATCATCCTCTTAAAGACTGTTCCGATATTATAAAAAGACAAAATGCTGTAATTTCTCTAAAAAATAAACCTGATACCCAGAAAAAACTTCAACAAATTCTAAAAAATATTCCTGATATAGAAAAAAACCTTTCAAGAATAAGCTGTGGATACACTCACGCTAAAGATTTTTTAGCATTACGCAATACAATTGTTATAATACCTGAACTACAAAACCTTTTAGTAAAACTTTCAAAAGAAAACCCAATTTTTGTTCTAAATGATATTCCTGACATTCAAGAATTACTTACAAAAGCTGTTAGCCCGGATATTCCTTTATCCAAACCCGAAGGTAAAATAATACAAAAAGGATACAATAAAGAACTCGATGATTTAAGAAATATTCAAGAAAATGGTAGAGAATGGTTAAGAAATCTTCAAAAACAAGAAATACAGCGTACCGGAATAAATTCGCTTAAAATAGGTTACAATAAAATTTTTGGTTACTATATCGAAATAACCAAAACTAATCTTCACCTTGTTCCTGAAGATTATATTAGAAAACAGACACTCGTTAATGCCGAAAGATTTATTATACATCCGCTGAAAGAATTCGAAGAAAAAATGCTTACTTCTCATGAAAATATTATAAATATTGAAGCCTCAATTTTAAATGTCTTACAAAAAAAAATACTTGAAGCCTCTGATAAATTACATCTACTTAGTTCCCAAATTGCGACTATAGATTGTTTATATTCATTAAGCATACTTGCTCTTTCACGCGGATATGTTTTGCCAAAAATAAATGATGGTTCAGATCTAATTATCAAATCCGGCCGGCATCCTGTAGTTGAAAATACCTTAAATGAACCATTTATTCCCAACGATACACTATTAGATTGTAAAGATAATCATCTTTTAGTTATTACCGGCCCTAATATGGCTGGAAAATCTACTTACATTAGACAAGTAGCTATATTAGTTATTATGACACAATTAGGCAGTTTTATACCTGCCGAAAATGCCAGTATAGGGATAGTAGACAAAATATTCACCCGTATAGGAGCACATGATGCAATAACTAAAGGTCAAAGTACTTTTATGGTTGAAATGAGCGAAACAGCAGAAATATTAAATAACCTTTCAAATCGAAGTTTACTTATATTAGATGAAATAGGAAGGGGCACAAGTACCTATGACGGTCTTAGTTTAGCTTGGGCTGTAGCTGAACACTTACAAAAAAATAAAGTACGAACACTTTTTGCTACTCATTTTCATGAACTCACATCTCTATCCGAAACTCTATCAGGAGTTAAAAACTACAATGTTTCAGTTAAAGAATGGGACAATGAAATAATTTTCTTACATAGAATAGTGACTGGCGGAACAGACGACAGCTATGGAATATATGTAGCAGAACTAGCCGGTATCCCAAAAGAAGTAGTTAAACGTTCCCGTCAAATACTAAAAAAATTAGAAAAACAAAAAAGTATTAAAGATAAATTTACTAATAATAAAAATGATAAAATACAATTAGGCATTTTCACTGAAGAAACAGATAATGGATTAAAAGATATTAAAAATGATTTAATATCCTTAGATTTAAATAATTTTACTCCTTTAGATGCTCTAAATAAAATAAATTTATGGCAACAAAAATTAAATAATAAATAATTATGGGTGATGTTCGAATTCTTCCTCCGGAAATAATAAGTAAAATAGCTGCCGGCGAAGTGATTGAAAGACCGGCTTCTGTTGTAAAAGAACTCATAGAAAATTCTCTAGATGCTAAGGCCTCAAGTATCGAACTCCATATTAAACAAGCCGGAAAAACACTTATACAAATAAAAGATAATGGTTCAGGTATTGCTCCTGACGATATGAATATAATATTTCATAGACACGCTACCAGTAAAATTAGAAAACCAGATGATTTGTATTCTATAAATTCTTTAGGATTCCGAGGCGAAGCTTTGTATAGTATATGTGCTATATCAGACATTTTTCTCCGAAGTAAAATGAAAAATTCTGAAGTTGGATGGGAAATACATATTAGGGGTAGTCAAAAAATTAGTCTTAAACCAATTAATATGCCGATAGGTACCGAAATTGAAATACGAGAACTTTTTTTTAATACTCCTGCCAGACGCAAATTTCTTAAATCAGATTCCACCGAAATTAAGCAAATTTTAAATACTTTTATCCCTTATACATTACTATATCCCCATTGCAGTTTTCTTTTAACCCACGGTTCAAAAACCTTATTAGATCTGCTTCCCCAACAAGATTTGGTAAATCGTATATCTAATTGTTTAAATTTAAATAAAAACCATATAATTACAGGACAAAGAAATTATCCTAAAAACAACTTATCCGCTGAACTGATTTTAGGCGATATCAATATTCAAAGAGCAATGAAAAATCTTCAATTTATATTTGTTAATAACCGTCCTGTCCAAAATAGAAGTTTAAATTTTCATATTAACCAAATATATAAACTTATTTTACCGTCAGATGTTTACTCATTCTTCATACTATTCATAAATGTTAATCCCGATACTATTGACGTTAATATCCATCCCTCAAAAAGAGAAATAAAACTAAAAGACGAACAGATTATTATATCTTTAATACGTTCTCTATGTGAACAAACACTTATGACAAAAAGTAAACCAAAACAAATTGAAGAAATTAACCCTTTTACATTAAAACTAAAACCTAAATATTCCCAAAACCAGGCTTCCACTAATTATCAACAAATCAAAGAAAATAAACCCCTAAAATACATATTATCAAACGAAGAACAGATCAATTTCTTTCCTAATAAAACTTTTTTTGAAAATAACAAAGAACAATCCCTTAAAACAAAATTATATGCGTCTAAATATGTCGGTTCTTTTATTAAAAAATATATTTTATTTGAAACGATAGAATCTCTATTAATTGTTGACCAACATGCCGCGCAAGAACGAATCAGCTATGAAGCACTTAAAAAACAAATTGAGTCGGGTTCGGTTGAATCACAACATCTTTTATCACCAATCATCTTATCCCTTTCCCCTCAAGAAATGATTACCTGGGAAAATATTAGAATTACCCTTGAAAATATAGGATTTTCTAATACCTTAATTGATAACGAAAATATAGCTATACACTCTCACCCTCAACTTATAACTAATCCTGCTATTGCAGTAAGAAATTTGCTTTCAGAAATTAATATAAACTGTTATGATAACAATATAGTTGCACGCTGGGCCTGTAGAAACTCCATTAAAGCCGGTTACACTATAGATTATGAACAAGCTAATTACTTAAAAAATGAACTCTTAAAAACAAAAGACCCATTCATTTGCCCTCATGGACGGCCTACAGTTATTGAAATAAAAGAAGCTACCCTGGATAAAGAATTTATACGAAGATAATTTATTTTAGAGTTTTTCTGCCTAGAACCACAAATTTTATACAAAAACTAAATCACTGTTATTTTCTTATAACAATCTAAATAGTAAATTGATATAAAAAAAAAGAGCACTTTGAGTGCTCTTTTTTTTCTTAAATTCCTCTTTTTTATCTTTAACCCTTTACAAACGTTTCACCTTCTTGACTTCCCTTTACTTCTTCTATTCCTTTTCCCTTCACGCAAATTATTTCTTCTTTGGTTCTTCACACCTATTCCATCTTTAGCCTTTTCACGCAAGTTCTTTCTTTCTTCCTTTATATCTTCTCTTCTTTCTTTAGCCTCTTCACTTAATTTCTTTCTTTCTTCCTTTATA
>JAGLSE010000139.1 GCA_023135905.1 Candidatus Omnitrophota bacterium | reverse complement strand
ACTTCGCAACTAAAAACTTTATTCCTACCCTTGACATAAAGAAATCAAAATGCTATATTTAGTCGATAAGTTATACATTATTTAAAATCAAAAATAATCAAAAATCATACAACAAAAAATGTTTTATCTAAAATAAATATTTTCCTTAACACAGTTTTTTTTATGGTTAAAAAAGACTAAATACAAGAAATTACTTGGGATAGAAAAGGGCTCAATATATTTACAAACAAAAATATTTTTCGAACTACAAATATATTAAATACAAAATGCACATTAACCTTTTACCCGAACAAAACTCAAACAAATCACAAACTACAAAAAATATACTAAAAAAATCTATATTTGGTTTTTTTATAGTTTCATTATTAACAGGTATATTGTATACATCTATTAATGTTACGTTAATTGCAAATAAAAAAGAATTTCTTGTTTTAAAAGACACCTATGACCAACATCAAAATTTACAAAAAGAAATCGAAGAATTAAAAAAGAATATTTCCTTTCTCCAAGGAAAAACCAATCTTCTAAACCATCCGTTATTTAAAAAATTCTATTGGTCAGAGAAACTTATTATATTTTCTCAAATGCTACCTAAAGAAATATGGCTAAAAACTATTAAGGTAGATAAATCCGGAAATCTTAAACTACATTGTTTCCTTCTTCCTCCAAAATCCGAAAAAAGACCTTTAAGTCTTATCCGAGATTTGATAAAAAATTTACAAAATAACGATGAATTCTTTAAAGATTTTACTGAAATTTCTCTGGTTGACCTAAAATCTTCTTCGCTTAAAAATAAAGAAATTTTAATATTTAACCTAATGCTTTCAATAGAAAATTAAATATGGCTATCTCATTAGACAAAACAAAACGTAATTTACTCACAGGCTTTTTTATAAATATATTCATATCAATCCTATCCCTTGCATTTCTTGGGATTTCATTGGTTTTCCTAATCAATCCTTTGACAATAAAGAACAAAGATTTAAAAGTTAAGCTAAATTCTATTTCCCGAATTGATAAAAACGAAATTTCTAAATTAATGAGTACAAAAGATTCTCTTAATCAAGAAAAAGATAAATTAAATGATAATATTGCAATATCTAGAAGTAAATTAAGCCTAAAAAAAGATATATCTACACTTTTAGATAAATTTATTCTGACAGCAAAAAAAAGAAATCTAGAATTTACATATATAAAACCATTACCAAAACAAGAAACAATTTTAGAAAATGAAGAAACAAAATTATTTGCCAAAGAAACACCTATTATTATTGAACTAGAATCAGGATTTAGCGAATTTATCCAATTCTTATGGGACATAGAACATAGTGATGAACTTTTCAAAATAAAAAAAATAACTATTGAAATAAACCCGAAAAACGCTTTACGACACAAACAATCATTAACTCTAAGTGTTTATCAATTATTAGACCAGGAGTAGGACTATGAAAGCTATAATAATTAGTTTACTTTTAATATTATTACTTCCAAATGGTGTTGCTGAAACAAAGGAACCTAATCTTTATACGGATATAAACGACTTAAGAGACCCTTTAATACCTCCTGAAGGTTTTGAAAAAATGGATAAAGAAAGTGAAGCCTTATTAAAACAGAAATTTTCTGATGCTAAAATAATGGGAATCGCTATCGACGGTAACAAGAAATATGTTATAATTAATAATGCGATTATCCAAGAAAAAGGTACTTGGAGGGAAATAGTTATTGATAAAATAAATATTGATCATTTAATTGTTGTTTACCAGGGAGAGTCCTCAAAGATCCCTTACAAAAAAAGTTCAGAAAAATGAAAAAACTTATTTTATTACTAGCATTCTTTTTCGCCTTTACCGCTTCAGCACAAGAAGACTTATACTTTGATTTTCCGCCGGATCCTTATCAAAACCCTAACATGCAACCTATGCAATTCGACGAATCAATAATTTATGAAGAAGAAATAGAAATTGAAGAACCTATTAACATGGAAGAAAAAAAACATGATGAAATAAATAAAAGTGTTATTTCAGAAATAAAAACTATCGATTCAAAAGTATATTTAGATTTTCGTGATGCTGATATTCGAGAAGTTGCCAGGGTACTTTCAAAAATATCTGGAATAAGCATCCTTGTGAGCGAAGATGTAAAAGCAAATGTAACCGTAAATATAGAAGGTGTAACTTGGAGAGTGGCTTTAGAACTAATACTAAGAACTTATAATATTGCTTATATTGAAAAAGATGATTTTATAGTACTAATTTCTTATGAAAAAATACAATTGGAACAGGATAAAACCCCTTTAACCACTAACATTATTACCCTTAACTTTGTTGATATAGAAGCTGCAAAAAGTTATCTTAAAGCAATTCTTAGTAAAAGAGGGACATTAGAAGGTGATCCCAGAACCAACAGCTTAATAATTACTGATACCCCCGACCTAATAAGTAAAGCTAAAGAAATAGTTTACCAACTGGATATAAAAACACCTCAGGTATTAATTGATGTATTAATGGTAGATAAAAAAATTGAAGATGATTTTAATTTAGGAATTGAATGGACATTAAGTGATACAAACGTAAATGTACCTACAAGAAGTATTGAACAATCACTACTTACTTCAGACGCAACAATTACTCTCGAATACGGAAAAACCATATTAAACAGCACTTTACTCGCTTCAACCTTAAAAGCATGGAAAGAAGATAGTAAAGTTGATATAATAGCTAACCCTAAGATTATCACTATTGACAATAAAACCGCAGAAATAAACATTTCCGAACAAGTTCCTTATACCTCAAAATCTGAAAGTACTGACGGAGGTTCGACAAGTTCAACTCAATTTAAAGATATTGGAGTAATTTTAAAAGTTAAACCGCATATAACTAGCGACGAACATATAATTATGGATATAGAAACCGAACAAAGTTTTCTTGTCAAATTTGTAGGTACATCTGACGATCTGCAGCCGCAGATTGATTCCCGTAAATCTAACACTACAATGATGGTCAAAGACCACGAAACTGTTGTTATCGGCGGATTAAAGAAAAAAGATACGACTCATACAATTAATAAAATACCTATTTTAGGTGACATCCCTTTCATTGGTAGACTATTTAGAAAATTATCAATTGATGATACCGCAAAAGAACTACTTTTATTTGTAACACCTATGATACTTAAAGATAGCGATTTACCTACCAGATCAAAAAAAGAAAATACTATTGAAAAGGAAAGAAATTTTATTCACGAGAAAAGACTTGTAAACGATTCTAGAAAAACTCTTTCTACATCATTAGAACAACAACCTAATGATACAACAAAAGAAATACTTAAAAAAATTGAAATACCGGTAACTACAAAAGATATTACACCTATTTCTACTCAAATT
>JAGLSE010000138.1 GCA_023135905.1 Candidatus Omnitrophota bacterium | reverse complement strand
CTGTAGACGAATTGATCCTGAGCGAGTAAAACGAGTCGAGGGATCTCGGGTTTAATTCCCCGCAGTTTACTGCGGAAAAGTTATTTAGGGGAAACCTTGTACTTAGCTGATAGTACTTAGAGAAGAAAAAATATAAAAACGTAAAAAAGGAGAAAGTTGGGAGACGAGAGACCGGAGAAACGGAGACCGAGAGATTAACGAAAGACGAGAGACGAATCGCTTCGCTTTGACGAGGGACATGAGGAGAAAAGGATCCGCAGATTACGCAGATTAACGGAGAACGAAAAAACGTAGAGACAGACACTTGTGTCTGTCCGAGATAAAAGATAAAATAAAAAAATAATATATTTAATGTGAATACTGAAGGGGAGGGGTTGTAACCCTCCCGTTATAAAAAACAAAATATAAAATTGTAGGGGTGCTGTCTGCTAAGTTGTCAAGACCTCTAGCTTGTCTGCGCCCGAATTATAAATAAAAATGGCTAATTAGGCAAACAAAGACCAGGCTGCAAGCTGCAGGATTCAGAGTGAAGAAGAAAATATGGTCAATTAGTTAATTGGTGATTGGGGAAAAATTAAAAACCAAAAAAAATAATAAAGGTAAAAAGAAAAAGAAATATGTTTTGCTATCACGAAACGAAATTAATAGAAATTAGCTCACTGTGTTCACAAAAATTGTAAAAGAAAGAAGAGAGAAATTTTGTAAAATGAATGTTACTGCGGGTAAAAATAAAAAAGAAGCTTTACAGAAAAAGATGCAGGCTTTACAAATATATGAGGAAGATATTGAAGAGAAATTTATACGTTCTCAAGGTAAAGGCGGACAGAAAGTCAATAAAACATCTAATTGTGTTTATATAAAACATATTCCAACGGGTATAGAAGTTAAGTGTCAGCAAGAACGGTCTCAAGATTTAAATCGTTTTTTCGCTAGAAGACTTCTTGCTTCTAAAATTGAAACGATTAAATTGGGTAAATTATCTGAAGAAAGAAAGCGAATTGAAAAAATTAAAAGACAAAAACGTAAGAGATCTAAAAGGGCAAAAGAGAAGGTATTAAAAAATAAATCAAAACAAAGTGAAAAAAAATTAAACAGGGCTTATAAACCAAAAAATGAGGATTTAATTGTTTAAATAGTATTTATGGGCACTAATCTTATTGGTTTCAGCCGAAGGCTGATTCGCCTTGGCGGAAAATGGTGATTTATACGATATTTTTCAGTTTATGTTGCATAGATTAAATTATCGGGTAAAATATAAAATCAGCAAATTATTGAAAAATAGATAATAATATTTAAAATTAAGGAGGGAAAATGTATAGAAAAGAAATAAAAGTATTAGATTGTACTGTTCGAGACGGAGGATTAATTAATAACCATAATTTTGATCTTAAGTTTGTGAGGGAAGTTTATAAAGCTGTTTCTGCTGCAGGGGTAGATTATATTGAGTTGGGGTATAAAAATTCTAAAGAATTGTTTTCACCAAAAGAATATGGACCTTGGAAATTTTGTGATGATGAAGAAATAAATAAGGTAGTTGAGGGGATAGAATCTTCGACTAAAATATCCGTTATGGCAGATGTCGGAAGGGTTAAGCTTGATGATGTAAAACCCGCAAGTGAAAGCCCGGTTGACATGATAAGAGTTGCTTGTTATACGAAGGATATAGATAAAGCTATATATATGGTAAATAATTTCAATGAAAAGGGATATGAGACCACGATTAACATTATGGCAATATCTAAAGACTTGGGGCATAATTTAGATGAAGCTTTGCATCAGGTTGAAGGAGAATCTAAAGCTGATGTAATATATATTCTTGATAGTTTTGGTTCATTATATCAAGAAAATATTAAAGAACTTGCAAAACGGTATAAAAAAATTGTTAAAACTAAAGAAATTGGGTTTCACGGACATAACCATCAACAGCTGGCTTTTAGTAATACTATTGAAGCAATAATTAATAATGTTAATTATGTTGATGCAACTGTTTATGGTATTGGACGTGCAGCCGGTAATTGTCCTTTAGAGCTGCTTTTAGGATTTTTAAAAAATCCTAAATTTGATATACGGCCCATATTGGATTTAATTTCTAAAGAGTTGGTCCCTTTAAGGGAAAAGATGGAATGGGGGTATATTATTCCTTATGCTATATCCGGTATGCTAAATGAGCATCCAAAGTTAGCTATGGCTTTACGAAATTCAAAAGATAAGGAGAACTATAGAGAGTTTTATGATAAGATTTTAAATGCGGAATTATAAAAACGATGAATCTTGAAAATTTTAAAAAATTACCTATTTTGGGTGTTTTACGAGGAATCGACCTAGATTTGGTTAATCCTTTGGTTGAAAGTATAGTTACATCGGGCCTTGAGACGATAGAGGTCACTATGAACACTAAAAATGTATCTGAAATTATTCGTCAAATGGCAAAGATATCAAATAAGAGGTTAACAATTGGGGCTGGTACCGTTTTGTCAATGGATAATGTAAAAGCAGCAGTTGATGCAGGTGCAACATTTATTGTTTCTCCCACATTAATTCCAAAGGTAGTGGATTATTGTGTGAAAAATCGTATACCTGTATTCCCGGGAGCTTTTACTCCTCAAGAAATTTATAATGCTTGGTCAGCTGGTGCATCTATGGTTAAAGTTTTTCCGGCAAAATTTTTTGGATCTCCTTATTTAAAAGAAATAAAAGGTCCGTTTAATGATATCCAACTTCTTGCCTGTGGAGGTGTTAATAAAGAGAATATGAGTTCTTTTTTTCAATGTGGAGCATCCGCTATAGCTTTTGGCTCAAGTATTTTTAAAAAAGAGTGGTTAAAAGGAAATAATTTTGTTGAGATTGAAAACTCAATAAAAGAGTTAATTTTGAAATTCGCTAATTTGTAATATTTGTAATTAAAATTTTAAAATTTATAAAATATGATATATATAACTAATCTTTCTAAAAGCTTTGGGGACAGGATTCTATTTAAAGATCTTAACTTAAATATTAATAGAAATGAGAAAATAGGATTGGTAGGTCCGAATGGAGCAGGTAAATCAACATTTCTAGCTTTATTGTTAGGTAAACAGGAATTATCTTCCGGTAACATACAGATTAATAAAAATATTAGAATTGGATATTTAGCTCAAGAATCAAATTTTACTTCTGAAACTACCGTTTTATCTGAAGTCACTAAAGGTGACGAGGTTATTAAAAATCTTAAGAAAGAAAAAGATACTTTAGAATCCCAAAATAAAGCCGGAACTGCAAGGTATGGTGAAGTTCTTCATGATTTGGAATTCCATAATTATTTTGAGTTAGAATATAAAGCTAAAAAGATTTTATCAGGTTTAGGGTTTAAAGAATCTGATTTTAATCGGCCTATAAATCATATGAGCGGCGGGTGGCAGATGCGTACTTTGTTGGCAAAACTTCTTACTTGTCAATTTGATATTTTGCTTTTAGATGAGCCGAGTAATTATTTGGATTTGAATGCAACTATGTGGTTTAAAGAATATTTAGCTGGATTTAAAGGTTCATTTCTCATGATTTCTCATGATAAAGATTTTTTAACGGAAGTAACAAACTATACCTTGATATTAGAAAATGGATTAATTAGTAAAGTTCAAGGCAATTATGATAAATATCAAAGTTTAATAGAGGAGAAGCGGACTTATTTGTTAAAACAATATAATGAGCAAGAGAAAAAAAAGGAACAACTTCAACAATTTATTTATCGTTTTCACGGGCAGCCCAATAAAGCGTCCCAGGTTAGAACGAAGAAACGAATGATAGAAAAAATGGAGGAAATAGTCGTACCGCCTAATCGCCGGGAAAGTATAAGAAATTTTAGTTTTCCGAAAGCAAGAAAATCCGGTAACCGAGTTATAAATCTTAAACAAATATCAAAATCATACGATAAAATTGATGTTTATAGTAACTTTGATTTTGAAATAGAAAATAGAGAAAAAGCTGTATTAGTTGGTGATAACGGTGCAGGTAAATCAACGCTTTTAAAAATTTTGGCAGGAATAGTAAATACTGATACAGGTGATAGGATTGTTGGGTATAATGTAGATATCGGTTATTTTTCTCAAACTCGCATGGATTCTCTTAGCCCTGAAAATACAGTTTTTGAAGAAGCTTATTCAGCTGCTGTAGGTAAAATATCTCCTGAGAATATAAGAACAATTTTAGGCGCTTTTTTATTTAGCGGTGATGATGTTGAAAAAAATATTACTATTCTTTCTGGAGGAGAAAAAAGCAGGTTAATGTTGGCTAAACTTTTAATAAACCCGCCAAATTTTTTACTGTTAGATGAACCGACTACTCATTTGGATATAGATGCTGTAGATGCATTAATTAAGGCGCTTCAGGCATATGAAGGGACATTGGTTTTTATAAGTCATGATGTGCATTTTGTTCGTTCTATTGCTAATGTGGTTTATGAAGTTAAGGGCGGAGGAGTTAGGAAATTTCCCGGTAAGTTTGATTATTATTGGGAAAAAATAATAAAAGAAAGTAAACAGATAGATTCAGAGTTGAAAAATAAAAAGAAAAAAATAAAAGATACAAATGGAAATAATAAAACAAAAAATGGTTCTTGGCGAAAAGGTTTGCGTAATCGCAAAGGTTATGATAGAGAGATAGCAAATAAAATTCGTATACTCAGGAAAGAAAAAGAAAATCTTGAACTTGAACAATACGCGAAGGCACGTATTTTATCGAAACCCCGTAGTTATCATGTTGAGGGTGTGGCTAAAGAATGCGGACTAAGACTTAAAGAAATAGAGATTAGACTTTCTGCTATTGATCAGGAAATATCTTTAATTAAAGATAAAGAAGAACAGTAAACACCCCTTAGTTAATAAGTTTAGTTTTTCTCGGATTAATTTAAATATAAGAGGATCAAGTAAGTATAAACTGTATTACAATAACTTAATATTAAAATGAACAAATAGTCTATTAACGAAAAGACGGTAATGCTATAAATTAAAAGCTATTTATGGTAAAATTATTTGTTTTAATTGTAGTAGGTCATAAGTTTTATTTAGTAGGAAGGGTTCAAAACATATAAGTTATGAAATTTGATTCAAAAAGACGTTGTTCCTGGGTAGGGTTAGAACAAGTTTATATTGATTATCATGATAAAGAATGGGGAAACCCTTTACATATTGATCAGCAACTTTTTGAGCTTTTAGTTCTAGAGGGGGCTCAGGCAGGGTTAAGTTGGATTACTATTTTAAAAAAACGTGACAATTATCGTAGGGTATTTGATGGGTTTTATCCTGAAAAAATTGTTAAATATGATACAGTAAAAACTAATAGAATTTTTCAAGATAAGGGTATTGTAAGAAATAAGTTAAAAATTATGTCGGTAATCAGTAATGCTAAGGCATTTTTAAAAGTTAAAGAAGATTATGGTAGTTTTGATCAATATATATGGCAGTTTGTTTCAAATAAACCAATTAAAAATTGCTGGAAGTCTGTAAAAGAATTACCAGTTAGAACTAAGGAATCGGAATTAATGAGTAAGGATCTTAAAAAACGGGGATTTAAATTTGTAGGCCCTATTATTTGTTACTCTTTTATGCAGGCCAGTGGTATGGTTAATGATCATATTTGTAGTTGTTTTCGTTATAATGAGATAGATTGAAAAATTTTATAGCTTAAAAAAAATAACATTAAATAAATGGAGAATGAATAGATGGATAAAAAAATAAAAATTGGGATTGTAGGATATGGGAATGTTGGTAAAGGTGTTGAATTAGCGATAGAAAAAAATTCGGATATGAAATTAGAGGCTATTTTTACAAGAAGAGATTCTAAAACTTTAAAAACCAAGGGATTAACTGATAATGTTTTTAATATTTCAGAAGCGGTTAAATTTAAAAACAATATAGATGTTTTAATTTTATGTGGAGGGTCTGCGACTGATTTACCAAAACAAGGCCCTTATTTTGCAGGTATGTTTAATATTGTGGATAGTTTTGATACACATGCTAAAATTCCTGAATATTTTTCTATAATTGATAAAGAGGCAAGTATAATAGGTAAGGTAAGTTTAATTGCTACTGGTTGGGATCCGGGTTTATTCTCTATGTTGAGGTTGATAGAAGAGTCAGTATTACCGGATGGAAAAGGTTATACTTTTTGGGGTAAAGGTGTTAGTCAGGGGCATTCGGATGCTGTGAGAAGATTAAAAGGAGTAAGTGATGCCAGACAGTATACTATTCCGATTGATTCGGCCTTGAAACGTGTTAGAGCTGGAGAAAATCCCGAATTTTGTACTAAGGATAAACATCTTAGAGATTGCTATGTAGTCGCGGAAGAAGGAGCGGATTTGGAAAGGATTAAAAAAGATATCGTGTCTATGCCGAATTATTTTGCGGATTATGTAACTAATATTACATTTATAACTAAGGAAGAAATGAATAAAAACCATTCGAAAATGCCTCATGGAGGATTAGTTTTAAGAAGTGGTAATACCGGAGTTTCCAATAAACAGATTATTGAGTTCAGTTTGACTCTTGATAGTAATCCTGAGTTTACTGGCAGTGTTTTAGCCGCTTATGCCAGGGCCGTTTATAGATTATATAAAGAAGGCCAAAAAGGTGCTAAAACAGTTTTTGATATTGCACCTAAATATTTATCTCAAAAAACGTATTCAGAATTATTAAAAGATATGCTTTAACTGAAGATTGGAATTGATCCACTTTATTTGATATTAATTCTATTCTAAAAAAAAATATGTTAATTGAAGAATTAAACATAGAGTGTAGAGATTTCGTAGAAAAAACATAATGAAGAGTTTACCAAGTTCACAAAAAATAATTATAAAAAGTCATTTTGAGAAA
>JAGLSE010000137.1 GCA_023135905.1 Candidatus Omnitrophota bacterium | reverse complement strand
CAAATACAAAAATAATACTGTTCATAAATCTCCCTTTTTCCTGTTACCCTTTAAATTAATTATTTTTACTTAAAATAGCTTCCCTTTTTTCTCCTACAGAAATAAACTTCACCTTAACTTTTAAGAATTTTTCAATATAATCAATATACTCCTTTGCTTCCTCCGGCAATTGAGAAAACTCTCTAATTTCGCTAATATCATCATCCCACCCTTTAAACTCTTTATATATCGGCTCAATACCCTCTAAACTATATGGAAAATCTTTTAAACTTTCACCCTTACATTTATAAGCAGTACACACATTAATATTATCTAATCCGCCTAAAACATCAAGTTTAGTAATAACTAAATCTGTTATATTGTTAATTATAACAGACCTCCTTAATAAAACTAAATCTAACCAGCCGCATCTCCTTGGTCGTCCGGTTGTAGCTCCGAATTCAACACCTTTATTTCTAAAAAAATCTAAAAATTCATCATTTAATTCCGTAGGAAACGGTCCTTCACCCACTCGAGTGGTATAAGCTTTAGCTACACCTATATTATTGTCTATTTTAACAAAGGAAAGACCTGACCCTAAAAGGGCATTTGATGCTACTACCGACGAAGAAGTCACAAAAGGATAGGTTCCAAAATCTACATCTAAATACGCGCCTTGAGCCCCTTCAAATAAAAAACTTTTATCCTTTTGTTGATAAAAATACTCTACTAAATCGCAAATGTATGGTTTTAAAACTTTAGCATATTCCATATATTCGTTATATATAGAATCAAAATCAAACCCTTCATAATTATAAACTTTTTTAAAAATAACATTTTTTTCTTCTAAATTATATTTAAGCTTTAATGAAAACTCTAAAGGATCGACTAAATCAATCATTCTTATACCGCAACGCGAAACTTTATCCATATAGCAAGGTCCTATCCCTCTTTTAGTTGTACCTATTTCATGAGCTCTATCTTTTTCCTTTAAGGCATCAATAGTAGGATGATACGGCATAATAACATGACTTAACGGAGAAATTTTTAAATTTTTAGGAGAAATATCCACATCATTATTTCTCAAATATTTAATTTCATCTATCAAAACTTTAGGGTCAATAACAACCCCATTTCCTATAACACATATTTTATCCTTTCTTAATATACCAGAAGGTATAAGATGAAAAACAAATTTTTTGCCATCTAAGACAACTGTATGTCCGGCATTATTCCCGCCTTGAAAACGAACAACAACATCCCTATCAGAACAAAGATAATCAATAACTTTACCTTTACCCTCATCTCCCCATTGTAATCCTACTAATATTGTATTCATATTTTTGTACCTTCTTTTTTTAA
Source organism: Candidatus Omnitrophota bacterium (assembly GCA_023135905.1). Classification (GTDB taxonomy): domain Bacteria; phylum Omnitrophota; class Gorgyraeia; order Duberdicusellales; family 4484-171; genus JAGLSE01. Next base: position 6,837 of record JAGLSE010000137.1, on the reverse strand, counting down.
GCCCTCATTTAAAAAAATTTTCTAATACCCCATCTTCTATATTAAAAACTTTAAAGATTCTTTTATTGTTTATTATGATAATATTACCTTGACTAATATTGAATTCTTCAGATAACTTAAAATTTTCTTTAATTAATTCATCAACCTTTTTAGAATCTATAAAATCCATCAAAACTTTATAATCAAACCCAAAAGAATTTAATTGTTTTCCCCAAGATGAATTCTCAATATTTTCAATTCTAGAAAACAAATATTCACTAAATTTAAGGGGATAAATTTCTTTTACAGCTATTGCTACTTTTATCTCTTCTTCAAGATATCCCTTTACGTTATCTTTATTCTTAACAAAATGTAAAATTAAATCAATATTATTTTTTTTAGAAAAATCATTTATTTTCCTAAAAATGTCAACAACACCCCTCTCATATAAATCTATGAACAAATCTATTCTTTTAGAAATTTTTTCCCGTTTCAAAAAATAAAAAATTCCTGACAACTCTTTTTTTAATAAAAGATTATCACCTCTATCATCGAAAAACTCATTAAATTCATTATAATTTTCTTCTCCCTTGATTTCATCATCTATAACAAAAAGAGGTAAAGTATCATGACTATATTGGTCAATAATTAGTTTAGCCTCTTCGGATTCATAATGAATATCTCTAAATCTAATACTAGGAAATTCCCTTTTAAGTTTAGATTTAGGTACTTTAATCTCACAAAACGGACAATTTTCATCCATAATAACCAAAGCTTCTATTATTTTAATATCAGAGTATTCGCAGGATGAAGAAAACTCTGCCGGATTTTGGCATTTGACAGTCATCCCCTCTCTTCTAGGACAATTATTTTTATTGAAACATTCAGGAATTATTTTTTTCATCTCAATATCTTCTTCCGCATCTAAAGGTAACCCTTCTTTTTCAAAACTCCAACTCAAAAGATTATTATTTTCTAACTCAAGATTAATTATCCCTAAAGCTTTCGCTTGATACGCAGGATTAAAAATGATAGTATCTCCAATCTTAAAATAAGGTTTGCGGTTTAAACTGACACCCGATGATAATATCACTTTTAACTGAGGAATGTGTTTTGCTAATTCAATATTATCCTTTTCGCCTATAGCTGATAAAAGAACTATGAAATCCGCTTTATTTTTTAATTTGTCTAGAACATTTAAAACCGCGTCTTCATAAGTATTAACTTCTATCCCATATTCTTTATAATTTAGTTTTGGACTCAACCCAATAAATCCTATCTTTAAACCATCAAATTCAATAATAGTATAAGGTAAAACACCTTCAACCTTAATATTAGCACTTAAACCTTTAAGTCCATATTTTTTAAAGTTCTCAGACAAGAATTCTTTACCATAAATAAATTCATTTTTACCTAAACCTATTACATCATATCCTATTCTGCTCATAGCCTGGTAATTCAGCAAACTCCTTTTTTTATCCAGTTCAAGGTTTATGCTCTCGCTATCCAAATCTCCCCCAGCAGTGAAATTACCAGTATCAACAATAATTACATTTTCCTTCTTACCCTTTATTTTCTTTATAGCCTCTGAACGTCTGGATATCCCACCCCCTACGGATGCAGGACATTTTCCGCAAGGATAAAGCGAAGAATATGAATTACCGGTATAAACAATCGTTACTTTAGCGGCATGGACAAGGCACTCAGGAATCAAAAAGCATCCTAAAACAAAAAGAAATAAAACGAATTTCTTTTTAATACTTTTATCATCATAACTGGCAAACTTAAAAAATTTAAATTCAATCATATTTTAAAAGTTATTACTTATAACAATCTTTCTCCTTTATCAATAACCCCTATTTTTTAGCCTTATCGTTAGAAATTACTTCATCCACTAAACCATATTGTTTAGCTTCAGACGCGCTCATAAAATAATCTCTATCAGTATCAATTTTAACTTTCTCTATAGTCTGTCCGGTATGGGAAGAAAGAATTTCATTTAAATTGGTTCTTAACCTCAAAATTTCATTAGCTTGTATCGAAATATCTTCAGCTGTACCTTGTGCTCCACCCCAGGGTTGATGGATCATAATTCTCGAATTAGGCAATGAAAATCTCTTTCCCTTTGTACCGGCACAAAGCAAAAGCGCGCCTAACGAAGCAGCCTGACCAACACAATAAGTAGCGATTTTACACTTAACAAATTGCATTGTGTCATATATAGCCAAACCTGAGGTAATAGAGCCTCCTGGAGAATTAATATAAAGATTTATATCTTTACTGGAATCTTCCATCTGCAAAAATAATATCTGAGCAATAATAACATTCGCTATATTATCGTCAATAGGAGTACCAATGAAAATTATTCTATCTTTAAGCAAACGCGAATAAATATCATATGCGCGCTCACCTCTACCACTCTGTTCTATGACCATAGGAACATACATTTGATTATTCATTAAAAGCCTCCTTTTTTAAAAATACAATACTTAAATATAAACAACCATTATTAAAATTTATCCTTTTGAATATTGTCCCTGACTTAAAATAAAACCAAAAACAACATCTCCTAAATTATTTTCCGTTTTTAACCCTTCCGCTTTAGCAATAGCTTGCAAAATATAAATCAACTTAACTTCCTCTTCAGCTCTGGGTTTGATTTTATCTTGAAGTTCTTGTTTGTATTTTTCTATATCTTCCTTGGAAACGCCCCTGTTACTTAAATTATGAATTTCCCTTTCTACCAACTCTTTTTGCCGCTCATCAACTTCACTAATAGGTAAATCAACTTTAAATGATTTTAAAAGCTGCTGCCTAACCTCTAAATCTATCTTCTGTCTTTTATCTCTCAACTTTTCAACATATAATTGAGACTTAACGGCATCTTTAAGCCTATCAATATCAGAATAAGAAGCCCATTTTGCTAAAGAATCATCATCTAAATCTTTATCAGCTACTTTTTTTATTCCTTCCTTTAAATTATTTATTACTTTTTCAATTTCATCATCTTTAACTGTAATTTTAGTATCCTTTAATTTGATACCTTTATAAAATTTTTCTTTTACCTCTACATCCGGTTGAACTTCTAATTCAGCAGAAAAAGACAAAGCCTCAGCTGTCACCTTAATATCAAAAATTCTAGGTAAACTTGCCGGAAGCAATTTATTTTCTTCTATAGCTTTTTGGTAAAAAATAGGTACAGTAGCTCTTATTAATTCCTCTTTTAATACTTCACTATGATGTTTTTCCAATAAATCCATAGGTGCAGTGCCAGGCCTAAATCCCGGGATTTTAAGATTTTTTGCTTTCTTTTGATAAACATCTTTTTTTTCTTTTTTAAAAGAATCACCGATAACTTCGATTTTGATTACTCTCTTTAATTTATCAAGTTTTTTCACTTCTGTTTCCATCGCAAATGATTACCTCCATTAATTTCAAATTCCATAGATAAACTATAGTTTTATCTACACATTATATACACTACTCACATTCTAAATTCTTGACCTAAATAAACCCTTCTAGCTTCATCATGATTTATTAAATCTTCCGATGTCCCTGAAACCAATATATTTCCTTCCATAATTAAATATGCCCGATCGGTTATAGATAAAGTTTCTCTTACATTATGATCGGTAATCAAAATCCCTATACCTTTATTTCTAAGTTCAGTAATTATTTCTTTAGCTTCACCAACAACTATAGGATCAATACCCGAAAACGGTTCATCTAAAAGAAGAAAAGAAGGATTTGTAACTAAAGCCCTGGTAATTTCCAGTCTTCTAACTTCACCTCCACTTAAGGTATAAGCTTTACTCTTTTTTAGGTGTGAAATTTTTAATTCATCTAGAAGTTCATTTAACCTATTTACCCTCTCCTTTCTAGTTAAAGGGAGTATTTCAAGAATAGCCATAATGTTCTCTTCCACCGTAAGGTTTCTAAATACTGACGGTTCCTGAGAAAGATAACCTATTCCGAATCTAGCGCGCTTATGAATAGGCATATACGTTATATCCTGGTTATCAAATAAAACTTTACCGCAATTAGGAGAGACAATTCCTACAACCATATAAAAAGTTGTAGTTTTACCCGCACCATTAGGTCCTAACAACCCTACGACCTCACCTCTTTTAACAGACATAGACACATCTTTAACTACTGTTTTAGTCCCATATGTTTTAGTTAAATTATTAACTTCAAGCAATTTCATCACATACCCTCACGTATTATTTATTGTAAAAAATATTGAAAAAGATTTCTACAGCTAATTCAGATTTTAAACAATTAATATAAAACAAAATTATCATCTTCCCGAGGAAAATAAATCAAACGGGGTTTACCCTCTAAAACAAGCTTTTGTTCTTTACCTAAATATACGGCTTTTTGAGCAAAAGTAACATTATCGTCCCTTACAATTTTCACATTACCTTCCGAAACAATCTTTATTATTGCCTTAGCTTTAGAATCAAAAAACAATATTGCTTTATCGGAAAACAATTTCCCCTGATTATTGGTAACAATAACATTTTTATTAAAAACAGCTTTTCCCGTATTATACTCAATTTCTAAAGATCCATCACATGTAATTGTAGTAGGATTTTTATTTTTTTCATCTAATACAACAGCTTCTACATCTTTCCCAAAATCTGCTTCTTTTAGTTGAGTATCAGCATTCATTCCTGTAGCTGTAATTTGTAAAGAATCATTACCGGTTTTGACAAATTCCTTGGTTTCAATCTGATTATTTCTTTTCTTCCAATTCAAAGATTCTGTTGTGAGAGTTACACCATCCTGATTTCTAACATACACATCCTTATTCAGCTGAATATCCATATTTTGTTTATTCAACTTAGCTTCTTTTGAAGTAACAAATACATTATCCTTTTCTGTAGAATAATTCGCTTCCATATCAGTAATATCTACAAATTTATCATAAACAAGAGCTTCTTGACCTTTAACTTCCCAATTATTAGATCCATCTTCAGTTACATTAGAAAGATAAAAATCTTTAATCTTTTGTTGAGGATAAGCATAGATATCCCCTAAAAACAAAACAATACTAACAAATAAACCTACTAATATCATTATATTCTTATCAACTATAATTCTATTTTTTTTTATTTTCATAACATTCTATAAATAAATTTCGAAATATATTGTCTGAAAACCACATTGTATATTTCAGTCCCCTTATTGTCCAGCCTTTTTTATACCGGATTTTCAATAAATTCAAATATTTCTTTCTCCAATTTTCTATACTTAATGATTAAATCAACTACCTCTCTTACAGCACCTTCTCCACCCCTCTTGACAGTAACATATTTAGCTGCCTTTTTGACTAAAGAATGAGCATCACAAACAGCTACACCTATACCAACTTTTCTTATTACTCCTAAATCAATAATATCATCCCCCATAAAACAAATTTCTTCATCTTTTACACCATATTTATCCTTAATTCTTTTAAGGACTTTTTCTTTTGGTAAAACTCCGCCTATAACCTCAACAACTTTCATATCTTCCGCTCTTTTTTTAAGCATTGGTGAATTACGCGCTGAAAGAAGTAATGTCTTTATTCCTACCCTACTTAAAAGAGATACTCCCAACCCATCTTTAACATTAAATATTTTTAGTTCTCTCCCCGTATCATCATAGATTATTTCGCCCTTGGTTAAGACGCCATCTACATCTAAAATCAACAACTTAACATCTTTAAATATTTTTTTTGCCTCAATTCTATTTTTCATTTCTATAATTATTTTAAACAACTCCCGCGGCAATCAAATCTTGTATATCAAGTATACCTACCGGATGATGATTATTATCAATAACCGGGACTTCATCTATCTTCTTTTTTTCTAAAATCCTTAAAGCTTCAGAAGCTAAACAATCTTCATTTATAGTTATGGGATTAGATGTCATGACTAATTTAATTTTTTTCTTTAAAATATTCGGATATATTTCCAAATTTCGTCTTAAATCGCCATCAGTAAATATACCAATTAATTTTTTATCTTTATCAATAATTACTGCTGCTCCGGCATGGGCAGATGTAATTTTTAAAATAACATCTCTTACCAGACTATCACCATCAACAACAGGATGATCTCTTCCTTTTCTCATAATATCCCCAACCTTAAGCAATAGTTTTCTACCTAACGACCCTCTAGGATGGAACATAGCAAAATCTTTTTCTTTAAACCCCTTTATTCTCTGTAAGACCACAGCAATGGCATCCGATATAGCTAACATAGCCGTTGTAGAAGTCGTCGGAGCTAAACCCAAAGAACAAGCTTCTTTATCAATTTTAACTCTAATAACACTATCAGAATAACGGGCAAGATTTGATTTGACATTGCTCGTAATCGAAATTATCTTTGCTCCTATTTTTTTTATAAAAGGAATCAAATTCTTTATTTCATCCGTCTCCCCGCTATAAGATAAAACAATAACAACATCATCATCTCTTACACTACCTAAATCCCCATGAACAGCCTCTGCAGCATGAAGCCAAAAAGAACAAGAACCGGTAGAAGAAAGGGTTGCTGAAAACTTCTGACCAACTATACCAGCTTTTCCCATACCGGTAACAACAATTCGCCCTTTACATCGCGAGATTATATCTATAGCTTTTAGAAAATCTTTATTCAAACTTTTTTTTAGGTCATTTATCCCTTTTATTTCTATTTCTAAAACTTCATTTGCCCAATCTAAAATTTTTTCAGGTTTTATCTTTTTCATTTAATACCTTCCATATTTTAACAACTTTTTCAATCATGACCTTTAACTTACTTAAAGGATAAGAAGTATGCTTGTCCGATAAAGCTAACTTTGGATTAGGATGAACCTCCATAAATAAAC
>JAGLSE010000136.1 GCA_023135905.1 Candidatus Omnitrophota bacterium | reverse complement strand
ACGTGAGCGAAGCGAACTTATGACTTTCCCCAATAAGTTAACCCGTCAACCCGTAAACTCGTAAACCCGCCAAACCATTTAACCAATTGACCTTTTAAATTTAAAGTAGTAATATCAAATAATAAATAAAATTTAATTTAGTTAATATTAACAGGTTTAAGAAAGGAGGTGGGGATGTTAACATTTTTGTATGGGATCGTGATTTTTTTTATAGTTATATTTATTATGGGTATTAGGATTGTAAGACCAACCCAAAGAGGTTTAATTGAACGGATGGGTAAATATAATCGTTCAGCGAGTGAAGGTTTTAACTGGATAATTCCTTTGATTGATACTATGTATTTAGTTAATGTAACTGAACAGATGATTGATGCTGAACCTCAAGAAATTATTACCAATGATAATTTGAATGCCAAGGTAGATGCTCAAGTGTATTTTAAAGTAATTGCGACTGAAGAGGGGGTAAAAAATTCTCAATATAACGTTAATAATTATAAATGGCAGATAGTTAATTTGGCAAGGACTACGTTAAGAAATATAATTGGAACCCTCACTTTAAAATCCGCAAACAGTGAAAGAGGAAAAATTAACGAAGAATTACATAAAACACTCAAAGAAGAAACTGCGAGTTGGGGAATAGCCATAGTTCGTACAGAACTTAAAGAAATTGATCCACCTAAAGATGTCCAGGAAACTATGAATAAAGTTGTAAAAGCTGAGAACGAAAAAATCGCGGCTATTGATTTTGCGACCGCGGCAGAAACAACGGCTGATGGTGTAAAAAGATCGGAGGTTAAAAAGGCTGAAGGTATTAAACAAGGTAATATTTTAAAAGCTGAAGGTGAAGCTGAGGCTATTAAGTTGGTTAATGAAGCTGCTGAAAAATATTTTATAGGGAATGCTCAGATTTTACGAAAACTTGAAGCGGTGGAAAAATCATTGCAGCATAATGCAAAAATTGTTGTACCTACAGGTTCGGATTTGGTTAATGTAATCGGAGAAATGGCAGGAATTGTACCGATAAATTTGAATAAAGGTTAATAATTATTTGATTTATTATGATATAAAAATTTTAATGTAAATTTAGGTACTGTATTTCGGTCAAACTTTAGTTGGCTGGGTGCAGTACCTTTTAATGTGTAAGTTTAATCAATGAGACTTAGATTTTTCGGAGAAAAATCTGTAGACGAATTGATCCTGAGCGAGTAAAACGAGTCGAAGGATTTCGGATTTAATACTCCGCAGTTCACTGTGGAAAAGTTATTTAGGGGAAACCTTCGATACCCCGTAGCTTCTTTCTGCGGGGTAGTTGATTCAAAATAATTTAATTATGTTAAAGATAAATAATTTTTTTTTAGTAATAAGTCTTAATAAAAAACAAGTTTAATTTTAGGTAAAATAAAAAAAAATATGAGAGAATTGGGTAAAATTATAATTTTCTTAGGTATAACGATTACTATTATAGGATTTATTTTATTTGTTTTTCCAAAAATTAAATTACCATTTTTAGGCAGATTGCCTGGAGATATTTTAGTACACAAGAAAAATTTTTCTTTTTATTTTCCGATTACAACTTGTATTATCTTAAGTATTATTTTAAGTATCATTGGCTATTTTATTTTAAAGAAATAATTCCTTTTGTTGAAGATGATGAAAATATTATCTTAATATTATATTATAATTTACAATGAGAGGGTTATAAAGTTGAATCTGTTTTAAATGGAGAAGATGCTTTTGTAATGGCTAAAAAATATAGCCAAATTAAATTGTTTTAGATTTGATGCTGCCGGAAATAGATGGATTAACTATTTGTAAAAAAATAAGAGAAGATGAAAGGATTTTAAATATTCCGATACTTAGGTTAAAAGCCCGGTTTTAGAAAATGGATAAAATAATCGGAGTAGATGTTGGTGATGATGATTATTATTATATGAACAAACCATTTATTTCTCGAGAGTCAATTCCCAGTATAAAAGATATTTTGAGGAGGACAGTAAACCAAGAATTAAAAAACAAAATTCAAAATGAGGTTATATATATAAAATTATTAAAGTATTAAATTATATATACTACATAGAAATATTATTCTCTTGACTTAAAATGGCCATTATGATAATCTGGCTTCATAATAATTCTGCGAAAGTAAAAGAAATTAGTTAATTTTAAAATAAGTTTTATTAAGGAGGTAATTATGAGTAAAAAATTACTAATATTTTTATTATTTTTTGTTTTTATATTAAATGGTTGCGCTCTAGTTTTTCAAAAACGCAGAAATACCGATGTTACTAAAATTGAAACATTAGATAACAAGGTACAATTTTTAGAACAAGAGGTAGACATCTTAAGTGATACTAAAAGGATTTTAGAGGGTAGGTTATCGGAAGAAATAAAAGATAAAAAAGTTAGGCTTGAAATGGCAGAAAAAGGGTTAGTTATTACCCTTGTAGCAGAGGTTCTTTTTGATTCAGGTAAAGAAGAATTAAGGGAAGAGAGTTATCCAATTTTAGATAAAGTTATACGAATACTCAATGAAGAAGTCCCTAACCATGACATAGGAATTGAAGGGCATACAGACAATGATCCCATTAAATATTCAAAATGGAAATCGAATTGGGAACTTTCTACACAGAGAGCTTTAAGTGTTCTTTATTATTTGGAGAACGAGAAAGTTCAATCAAGGCGGTTATCAGCAATCGGATATGGTGAGTACAGGTATGTTAGTTCTAATGATACTCCAGAAGGCAGACAGTATAACAGACGGGTCGAGATAGTTATTTTGCCAAAATTAGTAAAGGGAAAGGAAATTAATGAACTAGTGCTAACAGAAGAGATTCATAAAGAAGAGGAGGAATTGAAATGAAAGACAATCCTTTGATTGTAGGTTTACTTATCGCGTTAATAGTTATATTAGTTATAGCTGGTGTTTCTCTTTTAGTTAAAACAAATGATTTGTCTAGTTTGTATAAAAAAGAAGTAGCTAATAAAATAAGTTATGAAAAAGATATTGAGGATTTAAAAGTAGAAAATGTTGGGTTAATCAAAAATATAAAAAATTTAGATATTAAGATTGAGAATTTAGAATTAGAAGCTAGTAAACAGATAGAGATACTTAATAAAGAACATTCTAAAAAAATCGATACCCTTAAAGAAGATTACTCTAAATTAGAAAAATTAAAAGTGAAGTTAGAAGATAATTTGAAAGAAGAATTAATGAAGCAACAGCTATAAGAATCGGCTAAATACTTATTATTAGAATTTTTTTAGTTTTTAAAAAAGGGGGCGTTAGCCCCCTTAATTT
>JAGLSE010000135.1 GCA_023135905.1 Candidatus Omnitrophota bacterium | reverse complement strand
ATAAAATCCAAAACACCTTTCACAACGGTATAGAAAATATTGAAATGATAAAAAATCAAAACAAAAAAAATCTTCTCACACGGAGCCACTAAGTACACAAAGGGACTAAAATATTTGTTTTTACGGTTTTAAACTTGTTTATACCGCTTCTTTTCTAAAAACAGCTTAAAAATTCAAAGCATACTTTAATTTTACAATCTGCTTTTAAAAAATAAGTATTAACTTTTCAGTTAACATGAAAACCAATATTTTTATCTAAAAAGAACAAATTAGGTAATAAAATCCAAATAATTGTCTTGAGAAATCACTTCCAATGACGCATCAGGATATTTTTCGCTCCATTCTTTAGGCACACGGATTTTTTTATCCTGCCATTTACATTCAAAAGCAGAAATTTTTCCACTACCCTCTTCAACAATATCAATTTCATGGCCTGAATATGTCCGCCAAAAATAAGAAGAACCCTGAATGTTTTGGTAAATTCGCTTTTTTAATCTTTCGACAACAATAAAATTTTCCCATAACTGTCCAATATCATTACGATTGGAAATTTCATTAAACTGTGAAATAACCGCATTACGAATACCCACATCAAGAAAATAATATTTATTCTTGCTTGTTATTTCTTTTCGCAGATTCCTGCTATACCCGCTTACGGATACAATAACAAAAGCATTTTCCAATAAATCAATATATCTAGCAACTGTCTTAATATCTATTCTCAACTGCGTTGCTAATTCATTCAAAGATACTAAATTCCCAATTTGAAACGAAAGCAATTTAAGTAAATCCAATAATACCTTTGAGCTTTTAACTCGTTCCAAAGCCAAAACATCTTTTAACAAATACGAATTTACTAATTCATCCAATATTACCCTTTTTTCCACCCTGCTCTCAGAAGTCAACACTTCCGGATATAAGCCATAAATTAGATATTCTTCAAGATGTTCCTTAAGTTCAAATTTATTATGGTATTCTTTTAGCTCAATTTGGCTAAGGGGATACAAAATAATCGTTCGTTTGCGCCCTGTTAAAGGCTCGCCAACCTCACGAGCCAATCTAAATGAAGAAGACCCTGTAGCTATAACTATAACCCCGGGAATATTATCAACTATAATTTTTAAAGCCCTTCCAATAAAAGGTATTTGCTGCGCTTCATCAATTGCAATCAGGTCGTATCCTTGGGCATATTGCTTTATCTGATCAAAATCTTGTGATGCCAATACTTGTTGAATGCGTATATTATCGCCACTATCAAGTTTATATTTTTTTCCGCAAGAGGCTAAATATTTATTAAGCAATGTGGTCTTGCCTACTTGGCGTGCGCCATATAATAGCAGAACTTTTCCCATCCGAACATAATTATTTAAATCATAAAATCTCTTCAACATAATTACACTATACCATAAAATCCAAGAATTTCAATAAATTTATGGATTAATATTCCATATTTTCATCATATTTTATGGTAATAGGATTTAATAGGGACAGATATTAGCTCGGTGCTGATAGCTCATAGTAAAAGCCAAAAAAATATATTATATTATATCTTATCCTTTAAATAATGGAACAAAGTACTGAAATTAGCTAATGGTCGATTACTGGTCAATAGTCACTGGTCTATGGTCGATTGTCAAAAAACAAAGAAATAATATATACTGGTTCTATAGACGATAAAAAGCAAAACACTAAAACTAAATCCAAATCACAAATTCAAACTAAAAACTATTCTCACACTAAGCCACTAAGTAAACAAAGGTGACTATACCATTTTAAAAGCAAAAAAACATTCTCACACAAAGCCA
>JAGLSE010000134.1 GCA_023135905.1 Candidatus Omnitrophota bacterium | reverse complement strand
AGGTTAATGCTGACTGGATAAAATTCATTTTAGACAAGAAGTGTTGGCCTCATTAATATTGCCGCGAGTTTACTCGTGGTAGTCTTATAGATTTCAACTTTTCTTATTTTTCCTTCCTATGAGCTAAGTACTAAAAACAAAGAGCTGTTTTACCCTTCGTGTTTCTTCCTTCACTGGAACCATTTAATAACTCAAAAATCTTTCACATTTTTGAGCAGGTCTCCAGTGTTAACAGTCCGTGGGATTTAAACCTTGTTTAAATTCACGGCTGTAAACGTGATCTTCGTGGCTTCGTGGTGAATGTTTTTTTATTCAGAACTTGGCCGGCGCCCCTTATATACTAGTAAACATTCTGCGACTGTTTACTAGTGGGCACTCGGCACAAAAAAAACAAAAGCACAGGTTTTCACCTGTGCTTTTGTTTTTTTTGGTTGCGGAGAGAGGATTTGAACCTCTGACCTCAAGGTTATGAGCCTTGCGAGCTACCTGACTGCTCCACCCCGCGAAACTATGTTACCAATTTATCTCTCAATGTCAATAACTATTTCGTCATTTTTCGCTACGCCTAACTCGTCTCTAGCTATTTTTTCATAAATATAGTTATCTGTGCCTACATTTTTAAGAGTTTGTTCGTATTCTTTTATCTCATTTAAGACCTTTTCATTCTCGTTCAAAAAAGTTTTATTCTCATACTTTAATCTTCTTAATTTAATATGGTTTGGAATATAAAAACCTACTATCAAGAAAGAAATTCCGCCAATTATGATTATAGATTTTAAAAATTTCAAACTATTTCTTTTTAAAAGTCTTCCCGCCATAACAAGCTTTATCTCCTAATTCTTCTTCTATACGCAACAATTCGTTATATTTAGCAACTCGATCTGTCCGGGATAGAGATCCTGTTTTAATTTGACCACAACCTTTTCCTACCGCAAGATGAGCAATAGTTGTATCTTCTGTTTCACCTGATCGATGTGATATAACTGAAGTATAATTTGCTTTAAATGCTAAATCTATAGCTTGAATTGTTTCAGTAAGACTTCCTATTTGGTTAACTTTAATTAAAATTGAGTTTGCTATCTCTTCGTCTATTCCGCGTTTTAAAAGTTTAGGATTTGTTACGAACAAATCATCTCCCACTAGCTGTAATTTATTCCCTAACTTAATGGTTAAGTTTTTCCAACCATCCCAATCGTTCTCATATAATCCGTCTTCTAACGATATAATAGGATATTTTTTAGCTATTTCGGAATAAAAATCAATCATATAATCGGAGTCAACCTTTTTACCTTCAAACAAATAACTACCATCTTTATAAAATGAACTAGCTGCCGAATCTAAAGCCAAAGCTATCTGTTTGCCTGGGTTATATCCGGCTTTCTCTATAGCCATAACTATTAAATCTAGGGCCTCTTTGTTACTTTTTAAGTTAGGCGCGAATCCGCCTTCATCACCTACTGATGTCGAAAGATTCTTAGATTTTAGGATTGATTTTAAATTATGAAAAACTTCCGTAGCTGCTTGTAAAGCTTTGCTAAAAGTATTAAATCCTAACGGGGCAATCATAAATTCCTGAATATCTAAATTATTGTCCGCATGCATCCCGCCATTTAAAATATTCATTAGAGGTAATGGTAATAGATTTGCCTTTGCGCCTCCTAAATATTTATAAAACGGTTTTTTCTTTGAAATAGCGTCTGCTTTGGCTACCGCGAGGGAAACTCCTAATATCGAGTTCGCTCCTAATTTTGATTTATTTTCCGTACCGTCAAGAGCAATAAGTAATTTATCTATGTTTTTATAATCCGCGTCTTTACCTTTTATTTTAGGGAAGATAATCTTATTCACATTATCGACAGCTTTTAAAACTCCTTTACCCAAATACCTTTTGTTTTTTGTATCTCTTAATTCTAAAGCTTCCAGTTCTCCTGTTGACGCGCCTGATGGAACTGCTGCTCGTCCGATAGAACCATCGTTCAATATAACATCTACTTCTACTGTTGGATTACCTCTGGAATCGATAATTTCCCGCCCTTTGACTAATTTAATCTTTGCCATAATGCCCTCCTTTAATTAACTTTAGTAACTCTTTATTTAAAAATATTGAATTAATCTTCTTTCAAACATTGATATGATGATACAAGTTTGGTTTCTGCTAATATGTGGCCGGATATTGAGTCTAATACTTCTTTTTTTGTCGCACCCTCTTTTAAAGAAAGAGTTTCGTCTAAAGCGTACAATTTTAAAAAATATCTGTGTGGTTTTCCTTTTGGGGGACAAGGGCCTCCATATCCGATTTCTCCAAAATCATTTTTACCTTGAATTATTCCTGTCTCGGCTAAATTTTCCGCACTAATATTCTCTTTTATTTCCATAACATCGCAAGGTATATTAAAAAGAATCCAATGTGCCCAAGGTTTAAAATCAGCATCCTGGTCATCGATTATTAAGACAAATGTTTTTGTGTTCGCCGGCGCATCTTTCCACGATAATGAAGGGGAAAAATTTTGAGCTTCACAAGTATACCTGTCCGGGATGTATCCTTTATGTTTAATTACAGTGCTTTCTATGTCCAAAGAAAAAGCATTTCTAATTATAAATCCCATAAAAAAAAACAAAATAATTTTTTTCAAATTTTACCTCCTTAAATAAATCTCAAGCTTATTAGTATCTATCTAAATTGAGATATCAAAATAGCTTCGCTTTTAAAAAAAATCCTTAAGTAAATACCTTTTTTAAAATACTTTTATCTACGGTTAAAGCAAACCTTATAAAACCTTCACCATGTTTACCAAATCCGATGCCCGGGGTTGCAATAATATTTTTTTCTTCTATCAAGTATTTAGAAAATTCTACTGACGATTTAAAATCAACTGGGATTCTACACCATACATAAAATGTAGAGTCGGAATATATTTGTTTAAAGCCTCTATCCTTTAAACTATTAACAAAAAAATCTCTTCTATCTTTAAATATTTTTCTTAACTCTTTGACATATGGAGTTTCATTTTCTAACGCGTTTATTGCTGTTTCCTGAACCGCGCCAAAAATCCCTGAATCAATATTAGATTTTACTTTAAGTAAAGTATTAACTAAAAAACTGTTTCCGCAGGCCCAGCCAATCCTATAACCCGTCATACAAAAAGTTTTAGATAGTGAATGAAATTCTATTGCAACTTCCCTAGCTCCATCTACTTCCAAAATGCTATGAGGTTTTTCATTAAAGTATATTTCTGAATACGCGTTATCATATGCCAAAACAATGCCATATTTAGCACAAAATTTTACTGTTTCTTTTAAAAAATCAAGGGAAGCTAGTACTGTTGTAGGATTATTTGGATAATTTAAATACATTATTTTAGTTTTGTTCTTTATAGCTAATGGTATTTTTTTAAAATCCGGTAAAAATCTGTTTTCTTCTATAAGAGGCATTTCATGTACTTTCCCGCCAGCAAAAATAGCGGCACCTCTATATCCGGGATAACCGGGTGATGGGATAAGAACATAATCTCCATTATTTATAAATCCTAATGGAAGATGAACTAACCCTTCTTTTGACCCGATTAAAGGCAAAATTTCTTTATTTTTATCTAAACTGACTTTAAACCGTTTGTTAAACCATTTACTGATGGATTCGCGTAACCTATCTTTACCTTGATCCATCGCGTATTTTTGATTTTCTTTTAATTTTGATGTTGATGATAAAACTTTGTTGACGCTTTTAGGGGCAGCAAGGTCAGGGTCACCTATACTTAAATCAATAAAATTAATGCCTTTCTCCTTTAATTCTCTTTTCTTTTTATCTATTTCCGCAAATAAATATGGCGGTAAACTTTTAATTTTTTTTGATAATTCAAACACTGTATCTCCTTTTTTATCCTAATTTCATTATAAAGCTTATCCCTAAATTAGATTGCTATCATCAAGATTTAAATAAAACGTTATCCATAGAATATAAACCTTTATCTTTATTCGCAATCCACTTAGCTGCAATTACTGCGCCTTTAGCAAATATGTCTCTATTTTTAGCTTTATGTATTATCTCTATTCGATCATCAATACTATCAAACACCACTTTATGGTCTCCAATAATCTCTCCATCTCTAATAGCCTTAATCTCTTCAACCTTTATATTAAAATTTTGTTCGTTTATAACGTCCATAATCCTTTTTGCTGTTCCTGAAGGAGAATCTTTTTTGTGTATATGGTGTGCTTCTTCAATTTCCGCGGTATACCCGTTTAAAGTTGCAGCCGCATCTTTTATAAGTCTAAATAACAGATTAACTCCTACACTCATATTAGGAGAAAATACTATTGGTATAACTTTTGATGCTTCATTTATTTTGTTTAATTGGTCTTTATTGAATCCTGTTGTTCCGATAACCGCGCATTTTTTGAATTTAAGAAGATACTCTAGATTTTCAATTGTAGCTGAAGGATGACTAAAGTCTATTAAACAATCACAAGAGTTTATTTCATCCTGTGAGTCTGTTATGATAACACCATCTATAGTTTTACCAATATCGGGATGACCTTTTTTTTCTAACCCTAAAACAACATTTAGAGTTTCTTCTTCTTTGGCTAACCTTATAATACGTTGCCCCATTCTGCCTCTCGCGCCGGTAACACCTACATTAAACATTATCTCTCCTTTAATTGTTCTATAATTATTTTTTTTAAATTAAGTTATATTTCTTTAAACATTCGCTCAATTTTTTCATATTAGTATCTGACATTTTATAAAGAGGTAGTCTTAAGTTTAGTTCTATTTTTCCCATTAAGCTTAAAGAAGTTTTTACTGGAACCGGATTGGTATCAATAAATAAACATTTAATCATTTCATAAAGATATAATTGTGTTCTTTTGGCTTCTATCAGATTACCGTCTAAAAAGTTTTTTATTAAATTATGATTCTCTTTTGGCATTATATTGGCGATAACTGAAATTCCGCCAACACCTCCAACAGCTAATATTGGTAAAGTTGTTTCATCACTACCGGAAAACAACAAAAAGTTATCGTCTACTAATGTCATAATATTTGTTATTTGGTCTAAACATCCGCTAGCCTCTTTAACTCCTATTATATTGCTGCAATCTTTATAAATGTTTAATACCGTGTCTGGTAAAAGATTTGTTCCTGTCCGGGAAGGGACATTATACATGATTATTGGAATTGTAACTGAATCGGCTATTGTTTTATAATGTTGGTATAATCCTTTTTGTGAAGGTTTATTATAATACGGGGTAATTATTAACGCATAGTCTGCACCAACTTTTTCAGCAAATTTTGTTAAATCTAAAGCTTCTTTTGTAGAATTAGAACCGCATCCGGCAAGGATTGGAATTCTTTTTTTTGCATGTTCAACCGCGATTTGAATAATTTTTTTATGTTCCTCATGACTTAAGGTAGCACTTTCTCCTGTAGTTCCGCAGACTAATATCCCGTCTGTAGAATTTTCTATGTGCCAATCGATCAAACTTTTCAGTTTTTCTATATTTATTTCATTATCATTCTCAAAAGGTGTTACTAATGCAACTATACTTCCTTTTAACATATATCCTCCTTAAATAAAAAACTAACTTATCTAAAAATTTAATTATATACTGATTTCTCCTTTATAAACTAATGTCCCTTTTCCTTCCAACCAAACGTTATTTATTTTATCACTGTCCTTATTGAAATAAACTTTTAGTTTTTCGGCGCTCTTAACTTGCACATTAACATTTTTTTGTCTATATACTGCTGCCGGAGTTTGACATGATTTAAAAATGAGAGCGCTTGCGGTTGCACCAGTTCCACATGCCAAAGTTTCCCCTTCGACTCCTCGTTCATATGTTCTAATATTTATTAAATTATCATTAATAACTTCAACAAAATTAACATTGGTCCCTGCTGGTTTAAACATTGGGTGAAACCGAATCGCACTGCCTATACCATTAACATCAATATCTTTTAACCCGTTAACAAAAACTACAACGTGAGGTACCCCTGTATTTATGAAATTAACTGTTAAATCCCTATCTAAAACTTTCATTTTTATATTCAATTTCAAATCAAAAGGATCAATCATTTTAATCTTTATACTATTTAAATTTCCCTCTTTACATTTCTGTCCGCAAACTTCTGATTCTATTATTCCAGCTTTAGTTTCAAAACTAATTGTTTTCAATTTAGGTTTTGTTAATCTAGCCCATAAAGCCGCGCATCTTGCGCCGTTACCGCACATCTCGGCTTCGGTACCGTCCGAATTAAAAATCCTCATCTTAAAAGAACCTTTTTTTGACGGTACGATTACTAATAAACCGTCAGCTCCAACATTTAGTTTTCTCTGACAATATTTTTTTGCAAACGTTTTATAAAAATTACCCTTTAATATTATTCCATTTTTGATACGGTCAATTAAAATAAAATCATTCCCTGATGCCTGAAATTTATAAAATTTTAGTTTGTTCATATTTGTCTCTCTTTTTAAAAATCATCCTGTTCCTAAAGGCAAGCTAATTGGATATCTTCATTGTTTCTACAAATTATATAATGATCTCCTCTTTAATCAAATCATGATATGTTTCTCTCTTGCGAATCAAAAAAATTTTTTTATCTTTGACTAAAATTTCAGCCGCTCTTGGACGAGAATTATAATTTGAGCTCATAGAAAAACCATAAGCGCCTGCTCCAAATACTGCTATATAATCTTTTTCCTTAACATCTAATTCTCTGTCCTTACCTAAAAAATCGCCGCTTTCACAAATTGCTCCGACAATATCAGCTTTTTTACCATCTTTTCTTTTCTTTTTATTGTTTTTTATGGCAACTATCTTATGGTAAGCACTATATAATGATGGTCTTGCGAAATCATTCATAGCGGCATCTACTATGACGAAATTCTTTTGTGGTGTATCTTTTATGTAGGTCACTTTTGAAACAAGAATTCCGGCATTACCCGCAATGAATCTTCCCGGCTCTAATATTACTTTTAAAGATATTTGTTTAAGTAAAGGTAAAACTTTATCAGCAAACTCAATCGCCGTCTGTGGAGTTTCGTTATCATAAGTTATACCTAACCCGCCGCCTATATTAAGATATTCTAATCCTACTCCTTGTTTTTTAAAATCCTCAATAAGGATTTTAATTTTCTGAATAGCTTCCACAAACGGTTTACTTTCTATTATTTGTGAACCTATATGTATATGTATCCCAATTAGATTTAAGTTAGAATACTTTTTGCTCTTTTGAAAAATATCTTTTACCGTATCCATATCTATTCCGAATTTATTTTCTTTTTTACCGGTAGTAATATATTTATGAGTTTTAGGCGCAACATCCGGGTTAACTCGCAAAGCAACCGCAGCTTGTTTATTAAGCCTCTTAGCAATAGTATTAATTCGTTTTAATTCCGGAACAGATTCTACATTAAACATCAATATGCCATATTTTAAAGCTTCTTCAATTTCTATATCAGTTTTACCTACAGAAGCATAAACTATACGATTACCCGGACATTTTACTTTTTTTGCTCTATAAAGTTCCCCCCCAGATACAATATCTAGACCCGAACCTTGAGATGTTAAAAGTTTTAAAAAAGAAAGATTTGAATTAGCTTTGACTGAATAACAAATTAAAGGATTTATCTCTTTAAAAGCTTGTTCTAATTTTAAAAAATGCTCTAAAATAGTTCTCGAACTATAAATAAAGAGTGGAGTCCCATATTGTTTAGCTAAATCCTCAACCTTCATATCTTCACAATAAAGATTATTTTTTTTAAAATTGAAGTAATGCATTCTTGTTCACCTTTTTTTAGCTTTTTTGATTACAGGAGTTTTTATCCCTGAAGTAATAGATTTCTTTGATGAAATCGCGTATTCCGGATTCATTATCCTAATTATATCTTTATTATTTAGTTTTTTACTAAAAGTTTTTAAAACTTTGTCTGAAAGCTCTTTAATTTTAACATCATTATCTTCCGCATACCTAACTAACTTGCCTATAATACCATGGGCTTCACTAAATGCAATCCCTTCATGGACTAAATATTCTGTTAATTCGGTAGCGTACAATTCTTCATCTTCTAATACTTCTTTGATACGTTTCTCATTTAATTTTATCCCTTTTATAAATTCAGCCATAATTTTTAACTCGCTCTCTACGGTTTCCGTTGAAGAAAAAAGTGGTTCTTTATCTAACTGCATATCTCGATTATAAGTTAACGGAAGACCTTTCATTGTAGTTAAAATAGACATCAAATTACCGTATATCTTGCCGGTATTACCTCTTACCAACTCTAAAAAATCAGGATTTTTCTTGTGAGGCATTAATGATGAACCTGTACAAAACTTTTCCGGTAAATCAAAAAAACCGAATTCTTTAGTTGAATAAAGGATAAAATCTTCCGACATTCTGGATAAATGCATTTGAATCATAGACAAAATACTTAAAAACTCTACGATAAAATCCCTGCTGGAAACATTATCTAAAGGATTTTTTACTATTTCAGAAATAGAAGTTTTTACGTCAAATTGTTTTTTTTCTAAAAACTTTTTTATAGCATAACTATATGCTGATTTTGGAATCGCGCTGCCGGCTAATGCTCCTGATCCAATATAAATCGATGATCTTTTTAAAAAACTATCCATTCTTTCAAAATCTCTTTCTAACATATAAAAAAAAGCTCCGGTATAATGTACAAAGGATACAACCTGGGCTCTTTGAGTATGTGTATATCCAGGTATAAAATTTTTGCTATATTTATTACCTAAATAATTTAATGAATATAAAACTACATTTAATAAACTTAATATATAGATACCTTCCTTATAACAATACCATTTTTCATCAAAAGCAATTTGATCGTTCCTAGACCTCAGTGTATGCATTTTTTGAGCTAGCTTACCAACTTTTTTTTCTACTCTATTTTGGATATCTGTATGTATATCTTCTGAATTAGAGTTTTGTTTATATGTTCCTTCCTTAATTTCATTAAAAATGCTCATAAGAGCATTGGTTAACTTATCCGCTTCAGATCTAGTCAAAATTTTTGCTTCTTTTAAAGCACTTATATGAATAGTTGAATGATAAATATCATATTCAGCTAACTTATAATCGTAATGTATTGATTTTTGGAATTGAAAAAAATCTTTATCTATCTCTTCTTTAAATCTTCCGCCCCAAAGTTTTTTAGACATATTATCTCCTAATAATTTTAACCAATAAAAGGCATACCCCAAATATTTATAAACCCTTCCGCCCAACTCCTATCAAAAGTATCTTTCTCCCCATAAGTAGCTAACTCTTCTTTATATAACGAATATTTTGATTGGCGTTTTGAAATAATAATATTGCCTTTATAAAGTTTAATAGTAATACTACCTGTTACATTGGTTTGTGTAGCTTCCACAAAAGCATCCAAAGATTTTCTAAGAGTAGAAAACCATAATCCTTGATAAGCAATCTGGGAATACTTTAAAGCTACTATTTCTTTAAAATACAAAGTTTCTCTATCTAAACATATCTTTTCTAGTTCTTTATGCGCAGTATATAAAATCCAAGCTGCCGGAGCCTCATATATTTCTCGAGATTTTATTCCAACCACCCTATCTTCAACAACATCCGTTCTACCAATGCAATGTTTACCGCCTATTTCATTTAATTTTTCTATTAGATCAATAAAAGGTAACAGTTTTTGATTTAATTTAATAGGTACCCCTTTATTAAACTCAATTTCAATATACTGAGGTTTATTTGGAGCTTTTTCCAAACTTTGCGTTAATAAATAAGCATCTTCTTGCGGTTCATTCGTTAAATCCTCTAAGACACCTGCTTCGATACTTACACCCCAAACATTTTTATCTATACTATAAATCTTTTCTTTAGTTGCTTTTATAGGTATGTTTTTTTCTTTTGCATAAGCGATTTCTGAATCCCGTGAGGTTAATTCCCATTCCCTTAAAGGCGCGATAATTTTTAATTTAGGATTCAAAGCTTTAACAGCAACTTCAAACCTTACCTGATCATT
>JAGLSE010000133.1 GCA_023135905.1 Candidatus Omnitrophota bacterium | reverse complement strand
GCTAAAAAAGAGGAAAACAATCCTCCAAAAATAGTAGCAACGATAACGGAACCAACGATTACTTCAATCAAAGTAACAAATTTTTTTATTCTAATCATGGTAAAGTATCTTCATTAGAACGCGGTCAAAACCCCATCTTCATCTATCTGCCAATCACTTGTCCCCCCCCCATTTTGAGCTTGACCGTCAAAAACAATTTCAGATGAATTTATAACTGAATAATCCCAATTCGATACACCAGCCAGAGGTAAATCTAAATTTAATCTATTGTTACACGTAGCATTATCTGCACAATTTACGTATCCTCCAACTTCTAACCGATACACTCTTTCGGCTGAACGAATCAATCTTAATTGAGTTTGAGCTTCTTTATCTAAAGTGTTCCTTTTTGCGTTAATATACGCAGGCATAGCAAAACTAACTAGGATACCTACAATTATAACTACAATAATTGTCTCGATTATTGTAAAACTAAATTTTGTTTTTTCATTTGATAACATAACCTATTATTCCTTGACAGCAATTAACCTAATTCATTAGAAGTATCATTTATACTTATGATGTTTAATAGATTTTAAATTAAATTATCAATTTTTAAAAAATAAAACAAATTTTGTCTTACAAATTTACAAATAGATACACCGCCCCCATTTTTTATTTGAATTGAGGCAGTGTATCCTTGTTCTTATATTCTAATTTATTTACTAAATTTTTCTAAAAATTTATGGTGCCCAGGTACCTCCAACGACGCCATCCTGATCAACAGTTATCGTTTCTGTAGCGTTAGGCCCATCAACCCTTACCATAGTAAGAGTAAACACTGCTGCTCCTGATCCAGTAACATCATAAGTCCAATCATCATCCGCATCAATTTCTACCATTTCAACATAATCATTCAATGTAGATGCAGCAAATCCGTCATTAGCAACATCAAGATAAAGATCCATTTCTGCCCTATGCATCTTTTCTGCCTGAGTGATCAAAGTGCCGTTATGTGTAGCTTTTGATCCTTTAGTTTTTTCAACTACCTTAAGATACTGCGGAACAGCAAATGTAGCTAAAATAGCAACTACAATAACAACTATCAACAATTCAATCAATGTAAACCCTTTTTTCATCCAAACACCTCCTTTTTAGAACCCAATTAATTTATAACATATTCCAATGTCGATATCAACTATTAAAACTTTATTTCAATGTTCCTTAATATCACATACTAGAAATCTTGAAAATAGGTAAAAATAAAGAAACAACTATTCCTCCAATAATAAATCCCATAACAATAATCATTAAAGGTTCAAAAGCTGCAACAAGCCTTTCTACTTTGGTTGTTAGTTCTTTTCTATAATATATCGAAACTTTTTCAAAAACGCTAGGCATGCACCCTGTCTCCTCTCCAATCTTAGCCATTTCAGCGACTAAAATCGGAAAAATACCTTGCTTAGAAAACTCTTCAGATAATGTATTGCCATCCCTAACTTTTTGTTCCACAGCAACTAACTTTTCTTCAAAAAGAGTACTACCAACACATTGAGAAGTTACTTCTAGAGTATAAACCAGGGGTAAGCCTCCATCTAAAAGAATATGTATAGTAGAAGCTATACGCTCTAAATAAATTAAGTATAATAAATTCCCAAGTATCGGCATTTTAATAGATATTCTATCCCAAACTCTTTTTGTCTCAGGTAAACTTTTCAAATACATAAACATAACAAAGAAAAGTCCACACAATAAAAGCACCAAACTAAATTTTTCCTGCAAAATATTGCTGATATCAAAAAGAAATTGTGTTATTGGGGGAAGCTCTATATTAAACTGTTCAAAGAGTCCACTGAACTGAGGGAATATAAACTTTAAAAAAATAATAATAGCTAAAAATGCGGCAATCATCATTATTGCCGGATAAATCATCGCACTTTTTATTTTACGGTCAAATTCCATTTTCATTTCTAAATAATCAGCAAGTCTTTCCAACACAAATGGAAGATTACCTGAAGTTTCACCTACCCTGATAATTCCCACCCAAAGAGAATCAAATATCTTCGGAAATTTTGCAATTGATTCACCAAAAGATAATCCATTTTTTATTTCTTTAAAACAGTTCCTTAATACTTTCTCCAAACCCAAACTTCCTGTCTGCATTGAAATTATTTCCAAACTTCTTAATAAAGTTACTCCACTTGAAAGAGTAGTAGAAAGATTTCGGGCAAAGAATGTTAAATCATTTAATTTAACAGAAGCTTTCTTTCTATTTCTTTTAATATAACTAGCCGAATTCGAAGATTTTGCTGCTACTTTTGATTCTTTCACAGAAACAATAAAGAAACCTCTTGACCTAAGCTTAGCTACAATCTCAATCTGTGAACCAGCTTCTTCGGAACCCTTTATAGTTTTTGAATCTTTTGTTTTTACGATATATTGAAATATCGGCATAATTTTCCCTTAATTTTTAATTCTTTACCTTACATCAGTAATTTGCTGTAATAGAAAGTATTTCTTCAAGTGAAGTAATACCCTCTTCTACTCGTTTCAATCCGCTTTGTAAAAGAGTTAACGTCCCTTTTTTTTGCGCTAATTTCATAATCTCGTCAGGACTAGCTCCCTTATTTATAAAACTTCTCACTTCTTCATCTAAAAATATTATTTCTGAAATCGATGACCTGCCATTATATCCAATATAATTACATTTATCACACCCTTTAGCTCTATAAATAACAGGAGAAGATAAAACAATCTTGTCAGAAATATCTTCTTTTTTTATCTCATATGGTTCTTTGCAATCGGAACACAATTTTCTTATTAGCCGCTGGGCTATAATCAACCTTAATGAAGCTGTTACCAAATAACTCGGTATCCCTATATCAACAAGCCTACTTATCGTAGATACGGCATCATTGGTATGAAGAGTAGAAAATACCAAGTGCCCTGTCAAAGCTGCTCTTATAGTCATTTCTGCTGTCTCTAAATCTCTTATTTCGCCTACAAGAATAATATCCGGATCCTGTCTTAAAAAACACCTTAAGGCATTAGAAAAAGTTAAACCAATCTCCGGCTTAACTTGAACCTGATTTAATCCATCAATTCTGTACTCAACAGGATCTTCTACTGTAAGTATATTTTTTGTTGTAGATTTCGATTCATTTAAAGCTGCATAAAGAGTAGTCGTTTTACCACTTCCAGTAGGGCCTGCTAACAATATAAGGCCATAGGATGATTTAAGTCCTTTTCTTATAATTTCTAATTCTTCCCTTAAATATCCGAGCTTTGATAAATCTAATGGTATGCGCATTTTATCTAAAATCCTCATAACTATTTTTTCGCCATAAATTGTAGGTAAAGTAGATACTCTCAAATCAATAACACGTTCCCCCACTTTAACCATAAATCCTCCATCCTGAGGTAGTCGTTTTTCAGCAATATCCATTTTAGATATTATTTTTATTCGTGAAATAATAGGTAAATATACTGCCAGAGACGGAGACGGCATATCATACAGCACACCATCTATCCTATACCTAATACTTAATTTACCATAATGAGGTTCTATATGGATATCCGAAACATTTTCTTCTATTGCCTGGCCTACCATAAGGTCTACCAGCTTTACTACTGGGGCTTCTTCTGCCTGAGCTATCAGTTTATCTAAACTAAGATCAGTTTCTTCTGAAAATAATTCTTTAATATCTCCCCCAGCCTCTTCTCCGGCAACTTGCATAGCATCCCTATAAATTTTATCTTTACCGTAGAATCCTTCTATAGCTTTCAAAATATTAGTTTTTGTAGCTACCACAGGATTAATTTCACAACAAGTTATTTTTTTTAAATTATCCACTAAAATTAAATCTAAAGGATCAAACATAACAACGGTTAACGAGTTCAAACTTCTCGAAAGAGGTAAAATTACATTTCTAAGGGCAAAATTATGAGGGATAAGTTCTTCTAAGTTCTGATCAGCAGCCGGCTTAAGCTTTCCTGAATCCAAAGAAATATAAGGAATACAAAGCTGTTTACTTAAAGCTATAACAATCTGTTCTTGATTAACATAAGCTAATCTTACTAAAATTTCGCCTAATTTACCCCCTTCCTTTTCTTGCAAAGAAATAGATTCTTTAAGCTGAACTTCAGTAATAATACCTTCCGAAATTAATATATCTCCTAATCTTTTATGCCGTTTCATCCAATTATAACCTCTTATAAATTAAAATTATTGTCTTATTTTTTTATCCTGTAGATTGAAACACTAAATATATTTTATCTCATGAAACGGTCTAAAGTCCTATTAACCGCTTTTTGTTTAGAACCGTTAACTTGTTCTCTTAAAATAAACTTTTTTTTCCTACCAGTCAAGGATATATCTTTAGCAACAACCTTAGGCGTAACAAATACTAAAAGTTCTCTATCTCTATTTTGTGAACCTGGTTTCTCTTTATAACGAAATAATCCTCCTATTAAAGGTATATCTCCCAACATTGGAATTTTGCTTTTAACCTCACCTTCATCTTTTCGTATAAGCCCGCTTATTAATAAAGTTTCTCCATCTTCTAATCTTACTATATTTTTGGTTGCCCTTTCTTCAATATTTCTTAAATTCCCTACTGATAAGGCTGTTACACTCAACCCACTATCTACCGAACCTTTATTAAACATTTCTACAAACAAAGTAATCTCATTCGTAAGAAGATTTACATTTGGAGTCACCCTTAATTTTGTTCCTGTCTCTTCTCTTTCAACAGTTTGAGTTGATACGCCGCTTTCATTCTCTGTTGTGGTAACACCTATAGCTTCTTGAGCTGTAATATTAACTTCAGCAGTTTCATTAGAAAGAGTTAAAATTTTTGGCCGAGCTATAAATTTTGTAGTAGTCTCCTCTGTTAAAAATTGCATTACAGTTGTAAAACTTCTTAAATCTAAAATACCTAAAAATGAATTTGCGCACTCGGAAGAAGTCTCTAATTGACTTTCCGCATTCTTAACAAGACTTCTTGTAAATGGATAATGAGATGACCTTGCCCCAGGAGTATATTTAGCATATAAGCCATTTTCAAATTTAAATCCCATTTTATCCAGCTTTGATCTTGAAACATCCAGCATTTCCACAGAAATCATTACCGTTGGATTAGGAATATCTAATTTCCTTATTACCTTATCTATAATTTTAAATTGAGACGGAACGTCAATAACAATTAATGAATTAGTTGCTGCATCTTCTATAACCTTACCCACCTCAGTAAGCACCCCTCTTAATGCGCCTTTTAGACCATCGGATTCGCCCCCTGAGTCGCCCATCTTTTCTGATATTTCTTTTTGAAGTCTGGAACTTGAAACCCTTACATATCTTAAATGATAAATTTTAGTCCTTAATTCTATAGAAGGTTTACCCATTTCTTTGACTATGAAGGCTTTTGATTCAGGATAAAAATCATAGGCTAAATTATTCGCTTCAAATATCAAATCCATAGCTTGTTTCAATGGCACTTTATCCATATATAAAGTTACTTCCCGGCCTCTAACCGCTTCAGTAGTAACAAAATTTAGTCCTGTCTGTTGAGAAAGCATCTTTAATACATCAACCATTCTTGCTTTTTCTAAATCCATAGAAACTGTCTTTTGAGAAACAGTCATCATATCCGATCCATCAATAAATGTTTGCGGGAAAACTTTATCTATATGAAAAAAAGCAAAAAATATCAATATAAAAAAAACTTTTTTCATTTTACCTCCGTGTTTCAACTTTTTTTTCATATACCTTTTCTTCATAAAGAAAAATTACGTTATTATCTTCAATTTTAAGAATCTTTAAATCCATATTCTCAATTTTATCACCTATATTGTAAACTTTACCCTCAATTATCGTTTGAGGGTTATCCGTTCCCCAAAGAACACCTTGAATATCAAATTCCGGTAAAGGCTTATCGGGCATTTCATTTATATTATTAAATTCTTCCGTTTTCATTTCTTCTACAATACGTTTAGGAAAAATATCTTCAAAAGGATCCCTAGTTTCTTTATCTTGAGAATAAACTATAGCTGAAGCCATTAACATTAAAACAATTAAATTTAATATTTTTGTCATTTTTTAAGGACAATCCCCTTTACAGTTAAATCTATATTAATATTATTTGCATTTTTTTTTATACTTATTCTAACAATTTCTAAACTTTTTGTTTCTATTGCCTTAATAAAACTTACAAAGTGATGAAACAAACAAGACATTTTTAAGTCAATCTGACTCTCCCAATACAATGGCACATCTTTTCTTGCTGTCTTTACTGAAATAATGCTTATCTCGTTATTCTTAGCACTTTCTTCTAAAAATTTTCTAAAAATCATAACATCATTTCTAAAAAAATTCTCAGCTTCTTTTTCAAAATCAACAGTATATTTTTCCCATTTGTCCAAAATTTTCTTTTCTTGGGTTAAAACTTCAATTTTTTCATCTAATTTCTTATTTTTATCAGCATAATGTCCTAATAAATACTTTGTGCCAAAAAATAACACAACACAAATAATAGCTGATACTAAATAGTTTTTATATTGATCAAGGTCAATATTTTTATTTAATTCCATTTTAAATTAATTGAATCTTCCACTATTTTTTCCATCAATGAACTTTCAACAAAAACTTTTAAATATTTATCTTATTCCTGAAATCTTATTACAAATTCTGTAACCATAAATGTTTTGTTTTCCACTCTGGTTGAGGATTCAACCTCTATATTGGAAAATTTTGATTTTATAGCCTCTTCATTTCGTAAATTTTCAACAAACTCATCTATACCTCTTTTCTCTTCATAATCGTTATCTCGAAAAATATATCCTCTTATCTTTCCGGAGTATTTATTATTTAATTCAGATAATTTTAAACTAATAAACCCTAATCCTGAAGGTAAGACCTTAGTTGTCCCTATTTTTTCTAAAAATCCAGATAATCGAAAAAGGGACTTGAAATTTTTTTTTAAACTTTTAATTTCTTCCCCTTTTGATTTAACTAAAGCCTCTATCTCTTTTTGCTTAAGATCTTCTAAACCAATATGAATATTGTTACTTGCTTTTTTTTGTATAAATTCCTTTTGCTTAGCTAAAATTTTATTTTCCTGAAAAATTATTAAAATAAGTAAAAACAATACCCCTAAACATACCAACCCGACTAATACACCTGTTTTTAAAGGAGGAGCTTCCTTTATACCGTTTATTCCCTCTGTTATAACAACAGGAGTCCTTAAAACAGGATTAAAAGACTTAGTATATACATTTCTTAAAACAACACCTAAGCCTTTTACATTCTCGACTGTAGAATTATTAAAATTAGTTAAATCCAGAGGCGAAAAAGTTTCTACACCTACTTGTCCAGATCCTTTTAAAGAAGTTATCAAACCTTGGTTCAAACTATCCGTTATAACAACAAATTTTTCCAACTTAGAAATTTTAAATTCTCTTTTAAAATACTGAAAAGAAAGGTTTATTGACTCAATAAATTTATTATAATCAACTGCATTATCTACTGTAGGTATAATAATATATCTATTAAAAACAAGCAGTCCATTCTTAAAAAAACTAAGATAAGACTCCGTATCGGTAAAATCCAAAACAGCAAAATTCTTTATTTTACTAAACGCCTTTGATGCCTTTACAACTCTTAATAACGAAAAACAAGCCGGCTCCAACGCCACTATATTCACTTTTAAACTAGCTAATATATCTTTAACTCTACGAATGTTATTTGCCTTGATCCCTACAAAAGATAGTTTTACTTTTTTCTCTTTTGCTACGTTAACACATTCATAATCCCATTCCAACTCGGCCATCTTAAAAGGTATATATTTCTCTATTTCATAATTTAACGAAGTTTCTATATCTTTTTTACTCATCATGGGCATATCAAGCGGACGAAAAATAAAATCTCGATCTGACAAAGAAACGTAAACGTTCGCTTCTTCGGCACCAGCATCCCTTAAAGTCTTATTTATTAAAGCCTCCCACCTTATATCCTCATTCACTAGACAACCCTTTACGTTTTCCATTGATGAAAGCTTATAGGTGGCTGACGAAAGGATATCTTTACCCTGTACAACTACGACACCCACACTATTTGTCCCTAAATATAAACCTACTCTTTTCAATTTCATCTAATTTTCATTACTACATTTTTTAAGCCAACTATCTATTTCATTCCTATCAAACCGCCATACCTTACCTATTTTTATACCAACTATTTTTCTTAAATGTAACCAGTTATAAATAGTCTGTTTCTTTAAACCTAAGTAATCTGCCAATTCATCAACATTCATTAATCGACACTTTCTTTTATTTTTCATTTTATTATATTTTATCACCTTTTTTTTATATTCCTATTATAATTCTTTTACTTTTTATATGTCAAGGATAATCTGTTATAATTTAATATAATCATCTATCTTTTATAATAACCTAATCTCATTTATCTTTAGTCTTATAATTCATGTTAAAGGTTATGTCAATCACCTACCCCGCAGCAAGCTACGGGGGTATAGAAGGTTTCACCTAAATAACTTTTCCGCAGTAAAC
>JAGLSE010000132.1 GCA_023135905.1 Candidatus Omnitrophota bacterium | reverse complement strand
GAAATATTTGTTTTCACGTTTTAAAAGCTAAAAAAATCTTCTCACACGGAGCCACTAAGTACACAAAGGGACTCAAATATTTGGTTTTACTGGTTTAAACTTGTTTAAACCGCTTCTTTTCTAAAAACAGCTTTAAAATTCAAAGCACGCTTTAATTTTACAATCTGCTTTTAAAAAATAAGTGCTAGCTTTATGCTAACATAAAAACCAATATTTTTAACTGCTAAGAACTAATCAAGTAATTAGTTTACTCATTACTTGATGGTCTATGCTCGTAGCTCATGGTACTTAGGGAAACAAAGAGCAAAGAAGCTCGTTAACCCTATAACTGTCTATTCTATCCCTAAATTATATTTCTTTATCAAATCATA
This sequence comes from Candidatus Omnitrophota bacterium, assembly GCA_023135905.1. GTDB lineage: Bacteria > Omnitrophota > Gorgyraeia > Duberdicusellales > 4484-171 > JAGLSE01. Next base: position 3,248 of record JAGLSE010000132.1, on the reverse strand, counting down.
CAAAGTCGGTCGAGTAACACCCAGCATTTTCGCGGCTGAACTTATATTACCTTTACAATCTTCCAAAGCTTTCTTAATATATTTACTCTCAATCTCTTCTTTTGCTTCTTTTAATGAAAGTTTTCCAAAATCTATATCTATAAAATTTTCGTTACCGGTAAAGCCAAGGTCGGAAGGCGTAATAAAACTATCTTCCGACAAAATCAAAGCCCTACGGACCCTATTTTCCATTTCCCGAACATTGCCCTGCCAACCAAATCTTTTAATAGCAGTCTTTGCATCTTTAGTAAACCCTTTAACATTCTTATTCACCACATCATTCTTATATTTATTCAAAAAATAATTAGCCAAAATAAGTTTATCTTCACCCCTTTCTCTCAAAGCAGGCAAATCAATATTTATAACACTTAATCGAAAAAATAAATCTTCTCTAAACAAACTTTCTTCTATTTTTTTCCTTAAATCACAATTTGTAGCAGCAACAATCCTTACATCAACTTCTATTGAACTGTTACCCCCAACCCGCTCAATTACTCTTTCCTGTAAAAACCTTAAAAGCTTAACTTGTAAAGAAAGGCTCATATCACCTATTTCATCTAAAAAAATTGTACCTTTATTTGCAACTTCAAATTTTCCTACCCTCTTTATATAAGCATCTGTAAAAGCCCCTTTTTCATGGCCGAACAACTCACTTTCTAAAAGGTTTTCAGGTATTGCTCCACAATTAATAACTACAAAAGGTTGATTTTTCCTCAAGCTTGAGTAATGAATAGCTTTAGCAACTAATTCTTTGCCGGTTCCGCTTTCACCTGTTACTAACACCGTTACATCTGAAGACGAGACTCTTTTAATTAAATTAAACACCTTCCTCATCTCTTGAGAACTTCCCACAATATCTTCAAACTTAAATTCATTATTCAATTTATTACTCAATTTTCTATTGTCTTTCTCAAGATTTAGAATATACAGAGCTCTTTTAAAAATTATTTTTAGCTCGTCAACATTAACAGGTTTTAAATAATAATCAAATGCTCCTTTAGCAATAGATTCTAAAGCATTTTCTTTTGAATCATTACCGGTAACCATAATTACTTTAGTAAAGGGATTTTTATTTTTAATCTCATCTAAAATATCTATCCCGTCTTTACTATTCAAATTATTACCGTCCAAATTCATATCCAAAGCAATCAATTCTGGTGAATGTTCATTTATCAAATTAAAAGCATCTTCCCTATTAGAAGCCAACAACACTTCATATTCATCCCCAAAAGCCCACTTCAACTGTTTCAACACCCCCTCATCATCGTCAACTACTAACAATTTTGCTTTAACAAAATTATTATGCTCATCGCACCTATCTGCCGGTAGGCTAGATATTGCGTCCTGCGTAACTGCATCTTTTTTAATTTCTTCACTCATAACTACTCCTATTTATCCTAATCTGTACTCAGTTGTACAAATCCAACATTATTCTTCACACAAAACATTCACCACGAAGGCACGAAGAGCACGAAGTGACTCTTTGTATCCACGAAGGTGACTGAAATATTTGTTTTCACGTTTTAAACACGTTTAAACCGCTTCTTTTTTAAAAACAGCTTAAAAATTCAAAACAAGTTTTAATTTTATAATCTGCCTTTTAAAAATAAGTGCTAGCTTTCAGCTAACCTGAAAACCAATATTTTTAAATTCTAAGAAAGAACGAATCAAATAACTACGTAATTAACAATCTATAATCAATAAATACTACCCCATAAACCTATTTTTTTTCAAAACATCTAACTTTTTTATCTTTCGCTATTTGTATAACTACTTAATTTTTTACATCTATATAAAAATCTGAAATACGAAAGGTGCTTAGCACCAATATTTGTGAGTTTGACACTGCCTGGATAAAATTTATTTTAGACAGAAAGTGTTGAACTCATTAATATTGCTACGAGCTTGCTCGTGGCCGTATTTAAGATTTCAATCCCTTCGTGTACCTTCGTGTCTCTCAACCTTCGTGCCTTCGTGGTGAATCTCCTGTTTTTTCTAAAGAACGAATCTTTTTATACCATCCTTCAATCTTTCAACATTAAAGTTAATCAATAATCCAATTTTACTATTAGACAACTTCATATAAGTTAAAACTTGAGCATCGTAAATGCTAAGAAGTTTATCGACACTTCTCAATTCCACTATAAGATTATCATCTATTAAAAGATCAACTCTATATCCACAATCAATTTCAATACCTTTATATACCATTGGTAAAGAATATTGCACTTTAAATGGAATATTCGCTAATGTTAACTCTCTGGCTAAACATTTCTCATAAGTTGATTCAAGCAAACCCGGACCAAGAGTCCGGTGAACTTCTATCGTTAATCCTATAACCTTATTTGATAATTCATCATATTCCATCTTCTGCCTCTTCCTTCTTTCTTCTATTTTAAAAATTCTTATTACTTTCTACTAAACAATATAATCTATATTTGTATAAAAAATCTTTAATACAATAGATGTGAAACATCAATATTTATAAGGTTAATGCTGCCTGGATAAAATCAATTTTAAACAGAAAGTGTTGACCTTATCAATATTGCTACGAGCTTGCTCGTGGCTGTATTACAGATTTTCAAACATCTTAACCTTCGTGTTCTTCCTTCGTGCCTTCGTGGTGAATCTCTCTTTTTTTATTTTGGAAGAGATATAATAAAGGTAGTGCCTCCACCCGAAATACTTTCCGCAACAATAGTGCCATTATGTGCCTCTACAATAGATCTGCATTGATACAGTCCAATCCCAAACCCTTTATCCTTCGTTGAACTAAACGGCTGGAACAACCGGTTTTCTATAAAATCCTTGGTCATACCTTTTCCGGTATCTTTAATTAATAAACTAACACTGCCATCTGGACTATTCGCCTCTATAGATATATCGCCTTTACTTTCCATTGCTTCTATGGCATTGATTAAAACATTTAATATAACTTTCCCAAAATGATGATTATCTACATTAATATTCAAATCCTCATCAACTTTGATATCAAGTTTTATTCCGTTAATCCGTTCTTTACCTAAATCAATTGCAGCCTCATCAACTAAGCTTTTCAAATTATGCTTCTTTATATTTAAATCAAGGTCACCTCTTAAAGATTTAAACTCATCAATTAACTTCTTCATTTTATTTATGGTAATATCCAAAGTAAAAAAAGCGTCTTTCTGAAATTCATAATTATTTATCTTATCTTTATTTGAAATAAG
>JAGLSE010000131.1 GCA_023135905.1 Candidatus Omnitrophota bacterium | reverse complement strand
CTCGAAGTATTTTGGATGATTTAAATGGTAAGGTAAGGCAAGATACTTGGGATGATGTTACCGGTCCGCTTTATGCGGCTTCTGATGTAACTTGGGATAAATATAGTTTACCTACTTACAATATTGATAGTATAGTTTATGGTGGAGTAGCTCCTAATGATAATTTTTATCAGGTTAAAAAAGTAGCTGGACGAGACTATCGTCAAGTAGAAATAACTTTAAATTATCCTACCAATTTATAAACGAAAATATTAGTTTTTGTAAATTTAATTATTTAATACAAATATATAAAATAATCAATAAATGAAAAAAACAATTAGTTTAGTAGAACTTATAATAGCAATCACTTTGATGGGGGTTATCGTTATGGGAGCTATGAGTATTTATTATTTAGGACAAAAAATTCTTACTTCAGCGGATAATAAGATGACTGTTTTAAATGAGTTTACTTATGTAATAGAAATGATAAATAAAGATGTGCTGTTGGCTAGTGGAGATAGAACTAACCAAGGGCTTACTCTTGTAACATCCGCGGGGAATGACGGACTTAGTATTAGACAAGATATATCGCTTGCAACCGGTTTGTCTAATCAAACTCCTGATGATTATTCCGATGACAGAACTGTAATTTATTGGTTTGAAGGTCCTCCCAATCGAAGAATTATAAGTACTATCTCTGGAGTGACTAGTAATCATTTGGTTAATTTACATGGTACTGAGCCTTTATGCTTAGTCTTCAGAGACGGAGGGGTAGAAATAAAAAATCTTGCTATACGGCTTGACCCATCAAAACCCTTTGACCCTCAGGATAATCCTCAAGTGACTTCAGTGGATTTAAACAATAATTCAACTTTATTTTTTGCTTCCGCATGCCATTCCTGGTAAACTAATTGAATTTAAATTTAAAGTTTTGTAAAATTAGTATCGCGCCTGCCTACCGTTAATTGTAGGCAGGTATTACGCTACTTTGTCATGAAATTGTTGAAAATTAAAAAAATAAAAATGCATCGTTAATCAGTATTACACAGCTTCTCCCCTGCTGGTAGGATGGCGCAAAAGGTATAGAGTAATTTTTTTTTATATCACTTAAAAATTATGGAATTTATCTATACTACTGGAATAATTTGGTTGTGGGAACTGAGAATTTTGATATAATCTTTAAAAAAAGGAGGGAGGATGATAAAAAAAATAAGCTTTATTATTACTATTTCTTTTTTCGTTTTTTATTCTGCTTATTCGGCACCTTGTTATGGGACAAGATCTCCTGAGAAAGGAAAATTTTTTGGGGGATTTCAGTCGCATAGTATATTAAATAGGCATCTTGAGGCTGAATATGGTGAAGTAAGAAGTAATCAGCATTTTTTTCAACTATCCTATGGAGTATATGACTGGTTATCTTTAGATTTAAAAGCGGGAGTAGGTAATATTAAACAACATCCCCTAGAAAGTGACGAAATTGATTATCCTTCAGCGTTTGCCGGAGGTTATGGATTTAGGATAAAGTTTTATGATAATGAAAAAATAAAAATGGTTTTTGGTTTTCACCATATAAGTGTTCATCCGGAATTTATACATTTAGATGACCAGAAAAATAAAGCAATTTTAGATGATTGGCAGCTGTCGCTCTTAGCTTCTTATGACTATAATAAAATTGTGCCTTATGGAGGTATAAAATGGTCAAGGCTGGATTATATCCATTGGATAGGTGACGATAGAAGCCGAAGAATGTCAAATTTGACTCAATCTTTGGGCGTTGTTTGTGGGTTTGATATTCCTTTAAATCAAAAACTTTGGATTAATGTGGAAGGTCAGTTTATTGAGACAGAGGCTTTGGCTATAAGTTTTAACTTTGCATTTTAATTTTCCGGTATGATAATAAAAAATAAAAAAGACGAGATACTTAATTATTTAGAAGATACTTCCAATATCAAAGGTAGTTCTTCTATACTTTATTTGCCTCAAAGTAGAGAAGAAATTTTAGAAGCTGTTAAAGAGTGTGTTAGCCGAAAAGTTAGTTTTACTGTTTCCGCAGGGCGTACCGGTACAACTGGCGGCTGTGTTTGTTTTCAAGGGGCAATAATTTCGGTGGAAAATTTGACAAATATTCTAAACATAGATAAAGATAAAAAAAATATTGAATTGGAAAGCGGAGTATTGTTAGAAAATTTAGAAAAAGAAGCTAACAAATATAATTTATCTTTACGCGCCGTCCCAACCGAATCATTAGCTTGTATTGGAGGAGCAATTTCTACAGGTGCTTCAGGAGTTAGGGGTTTTGGTTATGGATCAATTCGAAGTTATGTTATGGAAATTGAAGTATGTCTTACTACCGGAGATATTATTAGGATAAAAAGAGGTGAAATTAAAGCTGATAAAAGAAATTTTAATTTTGAAAATAATGGTAAAAAATTTAAATTTGAACTTCCGACATACAATATTCCTAAAGTTAAATCTCAGGCCGGATATTTTATAAAAGATGATATGGATTTAATTGATTTGTTTATTGGGAGTGAAGGGACTTTAGGTATAATTTTATCTTGTAAAATCAGTCTTCAAAAAAGTCCTGTTAATATTTTTGATGGATTAGTGTTTTTTAAAAAAGAAAATAATGCTTTAAATTTTATAAATGAAATTAAAAATTTAAAGAGAAATCATTTATTGTTCCCATCATCGTTAGAGTTTATGGACAGATATTCGTTAGATATGTTAAAACCGGAGTATTCTTTTATTCCACAAGCAGAAGCTGTTGTCTATTTTGAACAAGAGGTTGAAGGCAAAAATGATTATGGGGGGCTAATTGATAAATGGCAAAAATTAATTGAAGTAAACGGCGCATCCATTGATGAGAGTATTATTGCGGATACTCCGAGAGAACGGGAAAAAATATTTGAATTTAGACATAAATTGCCACAGATGATTAATGAGTTTTTAAGACAAAATAATCAAATAAAGGCTTCAACGGATATAGCTGTTCCTTGGAAAAATTTTGAGCAAATGTATTTTTTTTATAAAGAACAGGCAAAACAATCAGGTTTGAATTATGTTAATTTTGGACATATAGGTGAATCTCATTTGCATTTTAATTTTTTAGCTGAAAATGACCAGGAAAGTTTAAAAGCAAAGGTTTATATGCAAACGATTTGTCGTAAAGCGGTTTCTTTGGGTGGAACTGTTTCAGCTGAACATGGTATTGGTAAACTTAAGAAGCCGTATTTGAAAATTATGTACAAAGAAGAAGATATTAAATCAATGGCAAATTTAAAGAAGATTTTCGATCCTAATTGTCTTTTAGGGTTGGATAATGTTTTTGAAAAAGAACTTCTTTTGTAATTTATGAAGAAAGAACTAGATGTAGTAGCAGCTTTAATAATAAAAGACGATAAATTTCTTGTATGCCAGAGGGAAGAAAATGATAGTTATGGCCTTTTATGGGAGTTTCCAGGCGGGTGTATTGAATTAAACGAAACTTTTCAGGAGGCAATTGAACGGGAAATCAAAGAAGAATTAGATTTAGAAATAAAAGCAGTATCATTAATAAAAACTTTTTTTGACGAAAATGAAAATTTAAAAATTAAAATTTTTTTATGGTCCTGTAAAACCAATCAAGGTATACCCAAGACTAAACAATGCAATGATTTTGGCTTTTTTAATATAAAGGAGATTTCGTCGTTAAATCTTGCACCTGCAGACCAAAAGATATTTAATTATTTGAAAAGTATTTTTTAAAAAAAATTAGTTGCAGTGTGAAGGGATAAAAATTAAAATAATAAGTTATTTTTAATGTAAAAAATTTTATTGTAATTAATTTTTAAAGATGTTAAACTAAACTTTTATTTTTTTAAAAAAATTATATGATTAAAATAAAAAAAACAAAAAAAATATGGTATCTTAATGTAGTAACTTTTCTAGCGGCATTCTTGTTGTTTCAAATCGAACTTATAATTTCTAAATGTTTGCTAAATAAATTCGGAGGCACTTATGCTGTATGGGGGGCAGCTTTAGTTTTTTTTCAAGCCACTCTTTTTCTAGGATACCTTTACTCGCACTTAGTTTTAAAAAAATTTAATATATATCGTTACCGCTATTTTCATTTATTTTTATTATTTTTAACTCTTTTGGCCCTTCCGTATAAACATTATTCTCATCTTTTTTATCAGATTAATGTGTTTTTGGTTTTTAATGTGTTTTTGCAGTTATTATTAAGTATCGGTTTAGTTTTTTTTGTCTTATCCACGACAAGCATTGTTGTTCAAGCTTTTTTGGCTGAATCAGAACTTCCGGAGCAATCAAACCCTTATGCATTATATGGTATTTCAAATCTTGGTTCTTTTGCCGGGCTGTTGACTTATCCTTTATTTTTTGAAACATATTTCAATTTAGATACCCAACTAAATATTTGGCGAATAGGATACTTTTTTTTGTTAATTTTTTTTATTATAGCTGTCAAGAGTATTAAGTTAACCAATAAAAAAACTCAAGAATCCCAAATAATAGAACCAATCAGTTTTAAAGAAAAGGTCCGTTGGTTTTCATTAAGTATTGCCGGAGTTATAATGTTTTTATCAGTAACAAACATTGTTACATACGAAATAACTCCTATGCCCTTGTTATGGATTTTACCTCTGTGTATTTATTTAATCTCGTTTGTACTTACCTTTAAACAAAAGCCATGGTATCCGCCTTGGATTTATAACAAAATACATTTTACCATTGCCTTAGGAGTTTTATTTTTTTGTGTGACAAAACAAAGGAACATTCCTTTTATGATTGCACTTATTTGTCATGCTGTCCTCTTATTCGTTCTATGTATGTTTTGTCAGGGTGAACTGCATAAACATAAACCCTCTAGTAAAAATTTGACAAAATTTTATTTAATTATTTCGTTAGGCGGGTTTATCGGAAGTTTATTCGTTAGCTGGATAGCGCCATTAATTTCCGGTTCAATGGTGGAATATTTGGTTGGATTATTTATCATATCAATAGCCCTGGCAATTGATAGCGGTAAAAAAGAGATAGGAGCATATAGAATACGCTTAATTATATACATGATTATTTTTGTTTTACTATGGCCGAATGTCTTTAAAGAGTATAATTTTATTGCTTTAATTATCCTTATAACTATATTTACGTTGGTTTATGATGTTTTTAAAGTAAAACCTGTTTCTATTTGTGTCAGTATATTTTCGCTTTTATGTCTTAGCCCTCTTATAGATCTTCTTTGGTCCAAAGGTTATCCTTTTTATCAATACCGTAACTACTATGGGATATACTCAATCTATGATTATAAAGGAAGGCGCAATTTAATGAATGGGACAACTACTCACGGGGCTCAATATCTAAATAAAAAAAATGAAAATATAGCTTTGACTTATTATCATAAATATTCAGCGATAGGCAAACTAATGACGTCAGAAGATTATTCTTTTAAAAGAATAGGTATTGTCGGGTTAGGAACAGGAACACAGGCTATTTATGGGAAAGAAGACCAGACCATTGATTATTTTGAATTAGATAAAGATATGTATGAAATAGCTAATAAATATTTTACTTATTTGAAAAATTCAAAAAGTAAGATTAATCATATATTCGGAGATGCCCGGATATCATTACAGAAAATTCCCGATAAATATTATGATTTGCTTATTATAGATGCTTTTAGCGGGGATTCAGTTCCGGTACATCTTTTAACCACAGAAGCTATTACAGAATACTTGAGGTGTACTACAGATGAAGGGATTGTAATGTTACATATTTCTAATAAATACATAACCCTTACTCCTGTATTGTTTAGTAATGCTGAGGCTTTAAATGTATACGGTTGTGTTAACATACCGAGTCGTTGGAAACATCGCGATTTTTATCCTTCAGAATGGTTTACCTTAATAAAAAATAAAGAACAGTATGAACAATTAAGGTCTGAATTTGAATGGCGTAACGAGGAAGAAGCAAAAATAACAAAAAATGAGCGCACTTGGTCTGACAGTTATTCAAATATAATTTCTATTTTTAAATTTGGGAAAATGGCTGACCAAATAAAACAGTTTAAAATCTTTTACTGGGACTTTAATAATTTACCATAAAGTAAATTAAAGGGCATTTTATTTGCTTTATGATGAAACTCTGATATTGAATTTTTAAGTTTAAATTTTATTCATATCTATGTCCTAACATAGATATGAACCCGGAAAATGCATTTGAAAAACCCTGTATACGCAATGAATAACCAACGAAACAGTTATGTAAAAAACTGCAATATACAAAATTATACCTTTGCGATTTTTTAAGGTAATTTCTACTTTTTACCCTAACGGGCACAGGTCAAGTTTTCCGTGGAAATTTTGGAGTCGACCCTATGGGCAAATAATGCTAACCGCATTATTTGGGATAAAAATCAACGCCAATCGTGGCTCTGTAGCATAATAGTACCTGCGATTTTAATGATTAAAAGATTATTCCAGTGATAAATATCTAATGTTTTTAATCAGTGTAATCAGGAAATGTTTCATTTCGTAACAGTCCCCTAGTAACTAAAGATTTTATAAATTAGCTATTTTTATTTGAATCTTTCATCATAATAATCCAGTTTATCAATAGGCAGTATTACGGAAGTGGCAATATTTGTTAAATGTCCAGTCAACCTTTTAAAATATCTTGTCATTAAAGTAAAACATACAGCTTCATTAACTGATAAGTTGCTGTTTGATAATTTTTTTATTGTTTCTTCACATTTTATTTTTATTGCTTTTTGATAATCCCAGGAGGAAATAGCTTTATTCTCATCAGATTGAATAAAAGCATCTTTTGTTTCTTTAAAAAAATCTAATATTTCATTATCAATATTTCCAAAAAGATTTTTAAATGTATTGGGATCTATTGGGTTAGTTAATAATGTTGTAACTTCATAAAGATTTTTGGAATAATCACCTAATCTTTCAGCATCTTTTACGACACTCATTAAAAGTAATGACGTGGGAATATTTACTGAAGGTTGGATTGCCAGATGTTCTACAATTCTTTTTCTTATATCTTTTTGCAGCTCATTTATTTTTTTGTCGATTGAGTAAATTTTATCTTTTAATTCGGGGTCATCCTCATTATATATAAGCTTTTTGCAGACAGATCGAAACATTTCTTCAGCATCATCTAACATGGCTTTGAAATCTTCTAATACTTGGTTTAGGAAATCTTTTCCTTTAAAAAATTCTAATATATTTTTAAACATAATACCCTCCTTTATTTTAATAATTTTGATAACATAATAAGAAGTACTGGTATAACGAAAAAAAGAGTTAAAACATAGAATATAACATATCTGCGTTTTTTGAAGGCAAGGTCTCCTAGTTTACAGGCTAAACGTATAGGAATTTGTCTTAAAGGTTTTATAGGGTAAATAAAACAGACGCCGATAATGTTAAAAATAAAATGAGAAAATGCTACTGTAACTGCATGAATATTTCCTGTGGCAAAGGAGGCTAATATAGCAGTAGTGGTAGTTCCAATATTTGCACCCATAATCAAAGGGAACATCGTTTCTATTGTAAGGACACCAGCAGCAACAAGAGGTATCATTAAAGCTATAGTAATTGAGCTGCTTTGAACTATAGCCGTAAAGAGTAAAGATACTAAAATAGCGGTTAAACCATGTTTTCCAATGACTTTGTTGAGTACAATTTCAGCCTTTTCTATAACGAGCGACCTCATTATTTTTACAATAAAATATAAAGATAAAAAGAGAAATACGAAAGATAATATTAGGATTAGGATATATGTAAGGGTGTTGGGTAAGGTTAATGTTAAGATCATTTTTTTAATCAAATTGATAATTGGAGTTGTTAATATTTTTATGGGACTAGTAAATTTTATACCACCTACATTAATAAATAATTGACTCATCCATAAAGCCAGTTTACTTATTAATCCAAAACTTAGTTCAAGAGGAAATAAAATACAGACGCACATAATATTAAAGAAATCATGAACAGTCCCGCCGGTAACAGCCCTTTTGAATTCTTCTCTTCGGCCTACATGGCCTAAAGATACCAGTGTATTAGTCACAGTGGTTCCAATATTTGAGCCCATAATTATAGGTACGGCGTTGTGAATGCCCATAACGCCAGAGCCTACCATTCCTATAACAATAGAAGTAGTAGTTGATGAACTTTGAACTATGCTTGTAGCTAAAATACCAATAAAAAGACCAATAAAAGGATTTGATGTGCTGGCTATTAGAGTTTCAGCAAATCCTTTGCCGAATCCTTTAAAAGCTGCTCCCATTAATCCTATACTTAGGAGAAAAAGATATACAAAAAATAGTACTGATAATATTTTGGAAATTGTTTCTAGGTTTTTATTTTTCATAATAGTTAAATTTTTATAAAAAATTGCATTACAAAATTATATATATAAAAATGAAGTATTGCAAGATTTAAAAATTTAGTTATAATTTTATCTATGAGAAAAAAACTTTTAGAATTATTAAAGAAAGAAGCTTTTTTTAAGAAGAGAGTAAAACTTTCTTCCGGAAAAATTAGCGATTATTATGTAGATGTAAGAAGAGTGAGCTTAAGCCCGGAGGGAGTTTACTTGATTTCTAATCTTATTTGGAAGATTATTAAGGATTTTGATATAGATGCTGTCGGCGGGCCTACTTTGGGGGCGGACCCTCTTGTGAGTGGAGTCTGTTATATTGCTTATAAAAAAAAGAAAGTTTTAAAAGGATTCTTAATTAGAAAAACGGCCAAAACTCATGGCGGAAAAAAAATGATAGAAGGTCAGGATGTTATAGCTGGTGAACGAGTCATATTGTTTGATGATGTCGCGACCAGCGGAAGCTCAATTGTTAAATCTATAAAAGTATTAAAAACCATCAAAGTTCAGGTTATCGGAGCAGTTACAGTAATAGATCGTGAAGAAGGCGCAAAAGAAACTCTTGAAAAAATCGAGTGCCCTTTATACTCTCTTTTCACCAAAAGTGATTTTTTAGAAAAAAAGAATAAATAATATAGGCAGACTAAACAATCCAATGCCGAAAATATTATATCCTCAATACTTACCTGAAGATAAACAAGAAAATATTGATTTTAAAAAAAAATACTTAATTTGGGTATATATTATTATTTCCGGTTTTTGTTGTATCGGGTTTTCCGGATGTTTTACTACAGAATATAATGTAGCTACGCATAAGCAAGATATTATCTTTTATTCAACAGAAAAAGAGATAGCTATGGGTAAAAATATTAATAAAATTATTCATAAGGAATTTGGAATGTCGAAAAATTCAAGGAGTATTGGACGTGTTAATGAGATAGCAAATAAAATTGTAAAGGTTATAGATAGGATGGAATTAAATTATTATTTTTATATAATTGATTTGGATAAAAAAGAAACCAGTCATGTAAACGCGTTTAGCTTACCGGGAGGATATGTCTATTTTTATAATGAATTAGTAGAGTTATTAACCGATGATGAATTAGCATTTGTAATAGCTCATGAAGTAGGACATATTGTCAGCCGGCATCAAATAAAAAGATTACAAGCAACGATGGGATACAACTTTTTAATGATAGCCTCTATAGGCGCTAAAAGTGATGATGATTTTAGCAGCGGGCTTTCTTTTGCGCTAGCTCAGATTTTAACTGGATATTCACGAGAAGATGAATTTACCGCTGATGAATTAGCTGTTAAATATTGCGATCTTGCTGGATTTGATCCTTTGGCTGGTATAGCCGTTATTGAAAAGCTTTATAAAGAAGGAAAGAAAAAAACACATCCCATATCCTATTTTAGAACACATCCATATTCCTCGCAAAGAATAAGAAATATTAAAGAGATGTTACATCTTCCTTTAGATGCAACGGATTATATTAATTTTTAAACCCAGTTTAAAAATTAATATTTAGAGAAAAAAACAACAAAAGGCTTAAAAGATTGTGGAAAGAATGAAATATAATGGGATATAAAATGTTTTCCGTTTCATCGTAAATGTAACAAAGGGCCATGCTGATAATAAAGAGAGGTATAATGTTTTGAGGAATTTTATGAATAAGGGCAAAACAAACAGAATTAAATCCCGCGGATATTAGAAAATTATATTTAGTCCTAAAAAGTTTATATATAAATCCTCTAAAAAACAATTCTTCAGCAAAAGGGCCGATAATAACAATTTGGAAAATTAACATAAAAATATAAAATTTGTTTGGTAGAATTGAGAAAAGTTTTATTATTGGACTACTGTATGTTTCTATGCCAAATTTTATGGCTATTAAGTGGCTAACCCAGACGGATAAAAGTAGTATAGGGACGAGAATGCTGTATGTTTTTATGAGAAATAAAAGATGTTTTCTATTAAAATGAAAACCAAGATATTTGTACCCAATAAACATAAGAATTATTAAAATTGTTCCTATTTGAAGAAAAAAATTAATATATAAAAGAAAGGGTGATGACATATCTTTTAACCAAATAAAGGTGATTGAAATTTGTAGAAAATAGGATATAAGTATTAAAAAGCTGATTAAAAATATTATTTTACAAGATTTTTCTTGAGATAAAGGAAAGGGTTTAATTGGCGCGGATAATTTAGTTATCGATTTCTTACTAATTTTTTTTATACTAAAAATTAGTAAATGGATAATTCCTGAAATAAAAAAAAATGAATAAAGTAGGAATATAATAGAAAACAATTTAATATTTATATTTTCTAGCATATTTTCAGTAGAAATTTCTAAATTTAACCCTTGTTTTGGCGTAGGGTCAGAGGCACCGTTGAAATTTTGTATTAAAATTATAAAAAAAATGCAAAGAATAGTTAGGAAAATGTAATGGTTTCTTTTCATTGATCCACTTTAGGGTTTGTAAAATATTAACATGGCTTAATTGCTATAAATATTATAGATAGAATATTTCAATATTCAAGTTATTATTGGTTGTAAAGTTATTAAGGTGTTAAGTTTGTTTTTATGAATGATAAAAGTTCATTTAGTATGGCAGAATTATTGAAAGATGCTTTAGTGAGGAGTAAATATTATGATCATTCAAAGAAGGTTTTTTAAAAAAGAAGTAAAAAATAAAGGGATTTAGCATATACTAAAGATTAGAAATAATTCTTTAAACGTTTTGTGAATGTAATTGTTTAACTGAGTGTGTCTCGTCTCGCTGAATATAAAGTTTACAACCGTGCATTTTCTCGAAGAGAAAATTTCACGGATTGTTAACACTGGGACCTGCTCAAAAATGTGAAAGATTTTTGAGTTATACAATGGTTTAAGTACAGATTTTCTTTGAAAGATTATTGATCAGCTTGAAAATTCCCCTCTTGCTAAATATCGGGGTAACTTCTCCTTGAGAATTTACCCCTCACTCAAGGGGATTTCCTGCCTGCAGGAATTCGAGCTACAGGTATTTGTTTGAAAATTATTGATCAGCTTGAATATTCCCCTCTCGCTAAATATCGGGGTAATTTTTCTTCGAGAATAATAGTGTTTAGAATTAAATTTTAAAAAGTAGGGATTTGAAAATATGATTATTAATCGGGTTTGTCTCGGCTTGTTGTTTATTGATACGGGATTCCCTGCCTGCCGGCAGGCAGGAATTCGAGCTATAGGTTTACAGCCGTGCATTTTCTCGAAGAGAAAATTCCACGGACTGTTAATACTTGAACCTGCTCAAAAATGTGAAAGATTTTTGAGTTATACAATGGTTCAAGTACAGATTTTCTTTGAAAAAGTCCAAGTCTCATTGATAGGAGGGGAAAATGGAAAAACTTTTGTATGTTAGTGAATTGGTGATAAGTCAAAAGAAA
>JAGLSE010000130.1 GCA_023135905.1 Candidatus Omnitrophota bacterium | reverse complement strand
AAAAATACTTCAAAAGAATTGTTTACTCTAATGGCAAAATCATCTAAAATAAGTAAAAATTTGCATTTACCTTTTCAATCGGGTTCAAACCGAATCCTTAAATTAATGAATAGAGGATATACTCGTGAAAAATATCTGGAGTTAGTTTCTGATTACAAAAATATAGTCGGCGGGATGTTAAGTACTGATGTTATAATTGGGTTTCCTACTGAAACTGAAGAAGACTTTGAACAAACTAAAGATATAATCGAACAGGTGAAATTTAGGTGTTCTTATATTTTTAAGTATTCACCGAGATTAAAAGCAAAAAGCGCGAATATAAAAGATGATGTTCCTTCTGAAGATAAAAGCCGTAGGCATAAAATTTTGTTAGATTTACAAAAGAAAATATCTAAAGATTTAAACAAAGAATAGATATTTTTTACAAAGGTGAAAAAGTAGGGTATATATACCTGATTTTATAATAGATAGCAAAATTATTATTGAAATAAAATCTAAAGCTGTATTACTTCAGGAAGATAAAAAACAGTTCTGGTATTATTTAACCCGAAAAATGCATTTGAAAAAAACCTATATACGCATGAATAACAAATGAAACAGTTATATAAAAATTACGATGTATAAAATAATACCTTTGCATTTTTCTAAGGTAACCTCGACTTTTCCAAATTTTCCTGTGGAAATTTTGGAGTCGACCCTCCGGGCAAATATTGCTAACTGCATTATTTGGGGTTAAGAGGTTCTACATGTAAACTGGGTTTTTTAATTAATTTTGGTCCAAAAAAACTAGAAATTATAAGGAGAGTTTATGATTTGGCTCGTACAAAAAAACAGAGTGTATCCGCGTAGATATCCTCGCTTTTCCGCATCTATTTTAATTTTATTGACATTTTTTGTTGTAATAATCCCAACTTCCGCTTTTGCTCTCTCTTTAAGTGATGTTCAAAAAGATTATCTTTATGGAAATTATGAAGAAGCTATTTCTAAAGCTGAAAACCTTAATGAAACGCCTGATGTTTTATATTTTTTGGGTTTAGCGCATATTAAAATGGGTAATTATTCTATAGCAAGAGAATATTTACGGAAGATTATAAAAAAAGATTCTCGTTCTAAATTTTATGGTCAAGCATTGGTAAAATTAGCAGATACCTATTTTTTACAAGAGAAATTAGATAAAGCGTATCAGTTATTTTCAGAAATTAAACTCTGTTCTATGAATTTAAGTAATATGCCGGTAGTAATTTTACGATTAGCTCAAATATCAAGCCGCCAAGGTAATTTTAAAAATAAAAGGAAATATATTAAGTTATTAAAAGAACAATATCCTCAATCTGCTGAAATAAAATATGCTGATATTTTAGAAAATTATGGAGATTTTTTTACTGTTCAGGTGGGAGCTTTTATTGAAAAAAGAAATGCTTTGGCTTTAGTTAAGGAATTTCAAGATAGTTATGATATCTATATTGATGAATCTCAAAATATTTTTAAAGTAAGGGTTGGTAAATATTTTAAGAGAAGCGAAGCTCAGAAAGTTACTCTTGAATTTTTAGATAAAGGATATCCCGCGAGGATTTATCCGTAAGGATAGCAGACTTTAGACCTGAGACATAAGACCTCAGACTGAAGAGAGAGACGATAGACGAGGGATGATTGTTCACTTCGTTCACTCGGACGAGAGACGAGGGACGAAGGAAAAGGTTAGATTTTTTAAAATAAATAAATAAGAAAGAATGATAGACGAAAATAAAATGAATAAGGAAATAGGAGAATTTAAAAAAATAAATAGTGTGCGAGACTTGAATGTTTATCAATTAGCTTTCAAATCTGCTATGAAAATATTTGAAATTTCTAAAAAATTCCCGAAAGAAGAAATGTATTCCTTAACTGATCAAATACGTCGATCGTCAAGGTCTGTTTGCTCAAATATTTCTGAAGGATGGCGTAAGCGCAGATATAGTGCAGTATTTATTAATAAATTATCAGATTCTTCTCAAGAAGCAGCGGAGACTCAAACATGGCTAGAATTTGCTTTAGGGTGTAAATATATTGATAATAGAATTTTTAAAGAGTTAGATGAGAAATACGAGCATATATTTGCAATGCTTATTAATATGGGAAGAAAAGTTGAGAAGTTTTGCAAATAAAATCTTTTTAGTGAATAAAATGAGCATTCGTCTTTCATCTTTCGTCCTTCGTGATTATGTCTAAAATAATTTTTATAGTTGGTCCAACCGCGTCAGGGAAAACGGAAGTTAGTTTTTTGCTTGCGAAAAGATTAAAGGCTGAAATTATTTCTGCGGATTCTATGGCCATATATAAAGAAGCAAATATTTTAACTTCAAAACCTCCTCAGCATATGCTTAATGAAATACCTCATCATTTGGTAGGTTCTGTTTCCGTCCATGAATCTTATAATGTTTATGATTATTTTATTTATGCAAAAAATCTATTAATTGATTTGCATAAAAAAAATATTCCTTTAATAGTTTGCGGCGGCAGCGGTCTTTATGTTAATACTTTGTTGAATGGTATATTTGAAGGTGCGGGAAAAGATGAGAAATTTAGAAATCAGCTTATTGAACGAGCAAAAAAAAATGGGAATGCTCCTTTATATAAGGAATTAGAGACTCTTGATCCTGAAACCGCTAAAAAGTTGTCGCCAAATGATTTAAATCGTATTATCAGGGCTTTAGAAGTTTATAAATTAACTGGTACTAAAATTTCAACTAAACAAAAACAAGGAAATGGTGTTTATGGAAAGTTTCCGATAAAAATATTCGGTTTAAGATTAAACCGTGATCTATTGTACCAAAGAATCAATGAAAGAGTTGATGAAATGTTTATTGATGGCGCAATCGATGAAGTAAAAAAACTTATATCATTAAATTTAAGTCATACCGCAAAAAAAATTATTGGAGTTACAGAAATAAAATCGTTTTTGCAAGGTAATATTAGTATTCTTGAAGCTAAGGAAAATATAAAGAAAATTACACGTAATTTTGCAAAAAGGCAATTAACATGGTTTAATAAAGATTCAAGAATAGAATGGATTAATATTGATAATGTTTGCTCTACTCAAATTTGTGATATAATTGTTAACAAAAAAAAATCAAATGAAATATACGATTAAAAAATTTCTTCGTCCCGGCTGGTTGGATAATTTTAATAAATTGAATAAAGCTGTTTCTTTTTTCTTAGCAGTAATAATACTTCTGCTTGTAATTGTCTCATATTTAATGTCTGTTCAATCTAATTGGTCTATCATTATAACTTGTATTGTTATAATATCTATTTCTATTTTTTTAAGAATTGCTGTCAAATATCTTTTAAAGGCTAAAAATATTTTGATAGAAAATGATTATTTAATAATTGAATTAATCGGATTAAAACATAAAGTTAAATTTAAAAATATAATGGAAGTAGGTATTATCACTCCTTTTCATCTTCCTCCTAAAATTATGCTTATGTATGATTTTGATGAGTTGGATAAGATTATATATTTAAAAGTTAAAGCTAATAAATTGTTCGGTTTAGTTTTTGTTGAATCTGTAATTAAATATTATTTAATTACAGATCCTGATAGTTTTATTGCTGCGTTAAAGGAAAGAACAAACGATATTAAATTTATTGAAAAAGATTTTACAAAAAAAATAGTTCTTGAGAATAATGATAGATTGAAATCCAAGAGAGTTCTTGGGTTATTTCTGTTTCTTATTATTCCCATTATAATATCGATTTTTTTTATTCCAAAGGTACAATTAAAATTTAATTCAATTTTTAGCAAAATCCATCAAGTAAAAGGGGATATTTACTCTAAAAACAATAATTTCAAGGCGGCGATAAAAAGTTATAAAAAGGCGGCGGAGATTAATCCTTTAAATGCTCAATTTTATAGTCATCTTTCTCATTTATACGAAAGATTAGATGATTATGACCAAGCTATTGAATGTGGTCTTAAAGCTATAAAGATTGATCCAAATCTTGGGCTAGCCTATCAAAATCTAGCCGTAGTTTATAGAAAACATCAATGGTATGAGTTGGCTATAGAAACTTGTAAAAAAGCTATTAGTTTAGACGCTGATTCTTTTATCGCATATAGTGAAATGGGGTTGTCTTATGAAAAAATTGGTAAATATGAAGAAGCTGTAAATGCTCATAAACAGGCTCTGAAAAAAAATCCAAAGCATTATTTCTCTAATTTTAGATTAGCTCTAATGTATATCGAAAAAGGAGAAAATGAGCTTGCAATTAAAGAATATTATGTGCTTAAAAATGCATCACCTTCTATGGCAAAGTATTTAGAAGAAAAATTATTTAAGAAAAAATAAAGTTAAAGAGTTCGCAGGTTGGCGAGTTAAGAAGAAGCTCATATCTCTTGGCATTTAGGGAGAACAGAAGGAAAAAGAAAAAAGTGGGGAAAAGAAAAAAAATAGAGAGAAAAACGGGTGACTCACACGAAGGCACGAAGAACACGAAGTTTGGGAGACACGAAGGGAATATGTGGGAAAAGTTTAACGGGTTTCGGGTTGGCGAGTTTGCGGGTTGAAGAAGTGAAAGACAAGGAAAGGGGAAAGACCAGCCGTCAGAGGTTAGAATGAAAAACGTAACGCCGTATTGAAAAAGCTCATAGCTCTTAGTACTTAGCTGATAGCAAAAAAGAAGAAGAAGAGAAGGGAAAAGGTTTACAGCCGTGCATTTTCTTGAAGAGAAAATTCCACGGACTGTTAACACTGGGACCTGCTCAAAAATGTGAAAGATTTTTGAGTTATACAATGGTTCAAGTGTAAATTTTTTTCAAAAAACCTAAGTCTCAAGGAGAATAAGGAATATTATTGTATTAATATTAACCATGTCCCTCCTCGCTGTTTATAGGGTAAAATGTCTTCGACTTTTTACACTAACTCCGGAGGGACTCAATTCGAGCTACAGGTTTTTCTTCAAAAAACCTAAGTCTCATTGAAAGGATTTTTATTATGCCGCATAATACTACACATAAAGAAGTTGCTATACTGGTTTTAATTGTTGAAAAAGATGAAGTGTGGCCAGTTGAACAGTTGGCTGAAGAATTTAAAAGTCTTGTGCTTTCTACGGGTTTAGAGATAGAAGATATGATGCGCATAAAATTGAGAGTTATTAACCCCGCATTTTTTATTGGTAAAGGTAAAGTCGAAGAATTGGAATTACTTGTAAAATCTAGCCAAGCAAATGTTGTTATCTTTAATAGTAACCTGAATTATAGGCAACAAAAAAATTTAGAGGAAGTTTTCGGTTTGAAAACAGTTGACCGAACTCAGCTTATTTTGGATATATTTGCTAAACATGCTAATACCCAAGAAGGAATACTTCAAGTTGAACTTGCTCAACTTAATTATATGTTACCTCGTCTTCGCGGAAAAGGTATTATGCTTTCCAGGTTAGGAGGAGGTATTGGGACCATCGGGCCGGGAGAAAAAAAGGTTGAAGTTGACCGGCGTGTGATTGATGATCATATAACCCAACTTAAAAAAGAGTTGGAACAGGTAAAACAACATAGAAGTGTAATGAGAAAGAAAAGAGAGAAAGAAGGTATTCATATCTGTTCTTTGGTAGGATATACTAATGCCGGAAAGACTACCCTTTTTAATGCTCTAACTGATAGTAATCAAGTTGAATCATCTGCCATGTTTACAACTTTGGATACGGTAACCAGATCTTTAAATATACATAAAAACATTAAAGCAATCTTGTCGGATACTGTGGGTTTCATTTATAAACTGCCGCATAACTTAGTTGAGTCATTTAAAGCAACGTTGGAAGAACTTAAATTCGCGGATATACTTCTTCATGTTATTGATGCCAGTAATGAAAATCATGTTAAACTTAGAAAATCTGTGGACATTGTACTTAAAGATATTGGAGTTGAATCAAAACCTACGATTAATATTTTTAATAAAATCGATAAATTATCTGAACAAGAGATGAATTCTTTTCGCAAAGAATATCCTAAAGATATTTTTGTTTCGGCATATAAAAAAATAAATATAGATGAGTTAAAAGAGTTGATTCATAATACTCTTAATGCTGATATGATTGATGTTATTGTAAGGTTAGCCTTTAACCAGATGCATATGACTAATTATCTCCATAAAAATTGTGAAATCCTAAAAACTTCTTATGAAGAAAATGAAGTTGTTTTTTTTATAAAAAGTAAAAACGATAAATTAGACTATCTCAAAAAAAAAGGTATATTAATTGAAAATTTATGATATTTATATATTTTATCTTTTAAAAATATTAGATAAACAATTTATTAAAATAGGATGCAAATATGAATTTTGAAAAATTTACTTTAAAAGCTCAAGAAGCACTTAATAATGCTGTTAATCTAACTAGAGAATATAATCATCAATCTATTCTACCGGAACACCTCATTTTATCTCTTATAGATGATCCGCGTGGTATTGGCAGGGAAGTATTTATTAAGGTGGCGCTAGATATTTTGGAACTAAGCGGAAAAATAAAAGAATTCTTGTCTTCTACGCCTAAAGTTTATGGTGATTCTCAAAATGTTATGGCCTCTCAAAGACTAAATTCGATTTTAAATTATTCTAAAAAATATATGCAGGATTTTGGCGATGAATATATTAGTTCTGAACATTTAGTTTTAAGTCTTGCGAAGGAAAGAAATTCTTTATTATTGAATTATCTTAATAAACGAGGTGTATCGATAGAAGATCTTATAAGAATAATAAAACAAATACGCGGGGCACAAAAGGCTGATTCTCAAGCCGCAGAAGAATCTTACCAGGCTTTAGATAAGTATGGAAAAGATTTAATTAATTTAGCTAAAAAAGGTAAACTTGACCCGGTTATCGGCAGGGATGAAGAAATAAGAAGAGTAATACAAGTTTTATCACGTAGAACTAAAAACAATCCGGTGTTAATAGGCGAACCGGGGGTAGGGAAAACTGCTATTGCTGAGGGATTAGCCAGAAGAATAGCCTTTGGAGATGTCCCTGAAGGGTTAAAAGAAAAAAAAATTATTAGTCTTGATTTGGGGAGTATGGTTGCCGGGGCTAAATTTAGAGGTGAGTTTGAAGAACGTTTAAAAAGTGTGCTTAAAGAAATTGAATCTAAAGAAGGTCAAATTATTCTATTTATTGATGAGCTTCATACTTTAGTTGGTGCCGGGGCCGCTGAAGGTGCGGTAGACGCGGCAAATATGCTTAAACCGGCTTTAGCTAAAGGAACGTTGCGTTGTATTGGTGCAACGACTCTTACGGAGTACCGTAAATATATTGAAAAGGATACCGCTTTAGAAAGAAGGTTTCAGCAAGTTCTTATAAAAGAACCGACAGTTGAACAAACTATAGTTATCTTGCGTGGTTTAAAAGAAAAATATGAAGTACATCATGGGGTGAGATTAAAAGATGCGGCTTTAATTGCCGCGGCTTCTTTGTCTTCTCGTTATATAACCGGTAGGTTTTTGCCGGATAAAGCTATTGATTTAATTGATGAGGCTGCTTCCCGTTTACGTATTGAAATTGATAGTAAGCCTGAAGATATTGATAAACTGGAAAGAAAAATTATTGAACTGCAAATTCAAAAACAGGCGCTTACTAAAGATAAGGGTAAAGAAGTTGAAAAAAATTTGAAAAATTTGGATAAAGAGATAGAAAAATTAAGTAATGAATTGGCCATACAAAAAGTACATTGGCAAAAAGAAAGAGATATTATAACTAAAATACGAAAAGTTAATGAAGAAATTGAAATACTTAAAAATCAATGTGTTGATTTAGAAAAGGAAGCTAATCTAGCTAAAGTTGCCGAAATACGTTATGGAGCTATACCAAACTTGTCTAAGGAACTGAACAGTTTAAATGAAAAATTAGTTGAAGTTCAAAAGAATGTAAAAATGTTGAAAGAGGAAGTTGATGAAGAAGATATCGCTCAAATAGTTGCACGGTGGACAGGGGTTCCTGTATCAAGGTTGATGGAGGAAGAAGTAAAAAAATTAATTGTAATGGAAGAAGAATTAAAAACTAGAGTAGTCGGTCAAGATGAAGCTATTCAATTAATATCCGATTGCATTAGACGTTCACGTTCAGGTTTAGCTGATCCTAATCGGCCGTTAGGTTCATTTTTGTTTTTAGGACCTACTGGTGTAGGCAAAACTGAGTTGGCCAGAACTTTGGCCTGGTTTTTATTTAATAGTGAACATCATTTGGTTAGGATTGATATGAGTGAGTATATGGAAAAGTTTTCTGTTTCAAGGCTTATTGGGGCACCACCTGGATATGTTGGCTATGACGAAGGTGGACAGTTAACTGAAAAAGTTAGGCGTCAACCTTATTCTATTGTTCTTTTTGATGAAATTGAAAAAGCTCATAGTGATGTATTTAATATATTGCTTCAAGTGCTGGATGAAGGGACCCTTACAGATTCGCAAGGACGTCAGGTTAATTTTAAGAATACTGTTATTATACTAACTTCGAATATCGGCAGCGAATTTTTTAATAATTTTGAAACTACTAAATCAGCGATTGAAAAAAATTTAAAACTGGAATTAAAAAAACATTTTAAACCGGAATTTTTGAATCGTTTAGATGAGACTATAATTTTCAACACGTTAAGTCTGGATAATATCAAATACATTGCTGATATTCAAATTGATATTTTAAAAGAAAGGCTTAAAGAAAGGAATATAGAAATTAATATAACTCCTAGAGGCCGAGAATTTATATCTGAAAAAGGGTTTAGCCCTGAATACGGAGCACGGCCGTTAAAACGGGAAATTCAAAAACTTTTAATTAATCCTTTAAGTGTAAAAATAATACAAAATGAATTTAAAGATGGTGATAAAATAACTATTGATGTTAAAAACAGACTATTTGTTTTTAATAAAATTAATAAATAGAAAATTTTAGGGCGTTGAATAAATTATATTAATCTGTGTAAACAAGTATAAACTTCTAAATTATACCTGAAGATTATACCGGGAGATACTAATGAAAATAATAGTTATTTTTTATTCAAGAAGCGGTACAACAAAAAAAATGGCTGAAATTATTTGTGAGGAACTAAAAAACAATAATTCTGAAGCCGATTTATATGATGTAGCTGAAGTTAGACCTGAACAACTTCTTGAATATGATGGGATTATTATAGGATCACCGACATATTATGGTACTTTATCTTGCCAAATAAAAGAGTTGTTAGATAAAACAGTAACGTTCCATGGTAAACTTGATGGCAAAGTTGGTGGCGCTTTTTCTTCGGCAGCTAATCTTGCCGGAGGGAATGAAACAACAATCCTCAGTATTTTAGAAGCTATGTTAATTCATGGTATGACTATTCAAGGGGACCCTAAAGGGGATCATTATGGTCCGGTTGCTGTAAATTCTGTTGACCAAAGATGTGAAGATAATTGCCGAAGATTTGCTCGACGATTTATTTCTTTAGTTAAAAGATTGATTTAAAATTGAGGGTAACTTTTATTTAAAATAATAGTAAAAAAGAGGTAGTTAAATTATGGCTATTTTAGTAATGGTAACTATACCAAAAGATAATGCTAAACTTTTAGCAAAAATCCTTTTAGCAGAAAAACTTTGTGCGTGTGTTAATATTATAGATGAGGTGAAATCTCTGTTTTGGTGGCAGGGAAAAATTGATGAAGAAAAAGAGTCGTTACTATTAATTAAAACAAAAAAGACTTTATTTATTGAATTAGAAGATCTTATAAAAAAAAATCATCCCTATAAAGTCCCTGAAATAATTGGATTTGAAATTAACAAAATAAATAATGAATATTCTAATTGGTTAAATAAAGAGTGCCAAAATGGATAATTTGCTTTTTAATTTAGAAAAAATTTTCATATCTTCTCCGATTTTAGGTCTTGGTGCTAGTTTTTTAGCTGGAATCATTGTCAGTTTTTCGCCTTGCATTTATCCTTTAATACCTATAACCCTTGGTGTTGTAGGTGCTGCTTCTACATCTGAGAAAACAAAAAGTTTTTTTATAAGTTTGGTATTCGTTTTAGGCATTGCTTTAGTTTATACTGTTTTAGGTATAATTTCTTCATTATTTGGAATGCTTATCGGCAATTTTTTTGTTAATCCCATAACTTATCTGTTTTTATCCATTCTTTTCTTTGTTTTAGGGGGGTCTCTATTATCTTTTATTAAAATAAATATCCCGTTTTTTTCTCCACAGTATACTCATGAAACAAAAAAAGGATTTTTTTCCATTTTTATTTTAGGAATTATAAGCGGGCTAGCTATAATCCCCTGCAATTTTCCGGTTTTGGGCGCAATTCTTAGCTTAATATCATTAAAGAAGAATGTTATCTACGGAGCTGTTGCTCTTTTTTTCTTTTCAATGGGATATGGAATGATTTTAATTATTGTAGGAACATCCACAACTTTAATAAAAAAGTTGCCTAAAAAAGGTTTCTGGCTTATACTAATAAATAAGTTTATTGGTTTTATTTTTATTTTTATTTCATTATATTTTTTAATAAGATTTTTAAAGTTAATAATATGAAAAAACTCGTTGTTTTAATCAGCTTGTTTTTAATCTCTTTTACCGCGCATACGGAAGCTATTGATTTATCAACTTTAAATGGCGAGAAAATAACCTATGAAAAACTCGTTTCAAACGCTAAAACGGTTCTGT
>JAGLSE010000013.1 GCA_023135905.1 Candidatus Omnitrophota bacterium | reverse complement strand
AAAGGATAAAAATATTACAGAAAACAAAAAGAAAGCTTTAGAATTAGCACTTAGCCAGATAGAAAAACAATTTGGTAAGGGAGCTATAATGAGAATGGGCGGAAGTGCTGTCCTTGATATTGATACTATTCCTACGGGGATTTTTTCATTAGATAAGGCTTTAGGTGTTGGAGGGTTACCTCGGGGTCGTGTTATTGAAACTTTTGGGCCCGAATCATCAGGTAAGACAACTTTAACCTTAAGTATTATTGCTCAGTGCCAAAGTGAAGGAGGCATTGCCGCATTTATTGATGCAGAGCATGCTTTTAATCCTGGTTACAGTAAATTAATGGATGTGAATTTAGATGACCTTTTAATTTCTCAACCTGATACTGGGGAACAGGCATTAGAGATAGTTGAAACTTTGGTTAGATCTAATGCCGTTGATTTAGTCGTTGTTGATTCTGTGGCGGCACTTGTTCCTAGGGCTGAGATTGAAGGGCAAATGGGGGATTCTCAAATAGCTTTGCAAGCTCGTTTGATGAGTCAAGCTTTACGTAAATTGACGTCTGCTATAAGTAAATCGAATACTTGTGTTGTTTTTATTAATCAGATTAGGGAAAAAATTGGGGTGATGTTTGGGTCACCTGAAGTAACTCCCGGAGGAAGGGCTTTAAAATTTTATTCTTCAGTTAGGATTGATTTAAGAAGAGTTTCGACCATTACTTCGGCGGAAGGAGCTGTAGGAATTAAAGTTAGGGCTAAGATAGTAAAAAATAAGGTTGCTCCGCCTTTTAAAGAAGCAATATTTGAGATAATGTATGATGAAGGAGTTTCAAAAACCGGAGCCATTATTGATTCGGGACTTGAGGTGGGTATTTTAAAAAAATCAGGAAGTTGGATTTCCTACAAAGATAAAAATTTATCTCAAGGTAGAGAACAGTTAAGAACGTTATTGAAAACTGATGAATCTTTAAGGAAAGAGTTGACTAAAGCTTTACAGGCAGGAGTTTTACAGGAAATTAAAACTGAATAATTTAATGTATAAAAGGTTGGTTTTTAATTGCTGAAAATATTTAAAATTAATTTGATAATAACAATTTGTTTAGTAAAATAATTAAGGATAATGAAAAAGAAATTAATATTATTAATGAGTATACTAGTATCATTTTCGGCATACACTCAAGATAATTTTGGGTTGGAAAATGCTATAACTGAAATGGTATCTAATATAGGTGAATCTGTAGTTTCAGTAAGTGCTATAATTAAGGCTAAAGCAGCAGGAGGAATATCTCTTACCGGGACTATTGAAGAATTGGAAAATGATCAGTCTAGAGGATTTTTTAAAGAAGTTTTTATGGATATCTCGGATAAAACTAATAGGCGGGTTATTTTAGGTACAGGAATGATTATTGATAAAGAAGGTCATATTTTAACTAATGAACATATCTTAAAAGGGGTTGCTATCATTAAAGTTAACCTTTTAGATGGTAGGGAATTTGATGCTGAAATTAAAGGTGTTGATGCTAGAAGTGATGTGGCGATTATAAAAATAAATGGTGATAATTTTTCTGCGGTAAAATTCGGCAGTTCAGAAGATTTGAAGGTTGGTCAAATAGTTGTTTCATTAGGGAATCCGTTTGGACCTTATACAGGTAAAATTAATCCTGTAGTTAGTCTCGGAGTTATTAGCTCTCTTTATAGATCTTTGCCTGTACTTAAAAAAAGAAAAGCGGATTATAATAATCTTATACAGACTGATGCGGTTATAAATCCTAGTAATAGCGGAGGCCCTTTGGTTAATTTAGATGGAGAAGTTGTGGGGATAAATACGGCAATATCTTTTGAAAATGGATATAGCCAAGGATTAGGGTTTGCTGTACCAATCGATACAGTTAAAGATAATTTAAATAAACTCATAAAGGGAGAAGAAATTGTTTATGGTTGGCTGGGAGTTAATGCTCAAGATTTAAATGATGATTTTAGAAATTATTTTGGGATACAAGGTTCTGAAGGGTCTGTAGTTTTGAAAGTATATAAGAATTCTCCTGCAGAAAAAAGTGGATTTAAAGAGGGAGATCTTATCTTATCGTTTGATAATCAGATTGTCAGACGAACACAAGATTTAATTAAAATAGTTTCTTTAACTAAGACGGATAAGCCTGTTTTGGTAAATATTGTTCGTGGTGGGAATCCTATGGTATTAAGGGTAGACATCGGTAATAGTTTTGAAGAAAAAAAGGATGTAATTAAACCTAAAAAAAGAAATGAAATAGAATTTAGAGGTATGTTTGTTAAGAATATGAATATTGCAGATAAACAGAAGAATAATTTAGAAATTGAGAAAATAAATGATGGTAAAGGGGTAGTTATTGTAGATATAGAACCAGGGTCTCTTGCCCAAAGGAGCGGGTTTGGTAAAGGGGATATTATTCTCAAAATTGAAAATAAAGACATAATAAATAAGGAAAGTTTTAAAACTATTACTTCACAAATGAAAACAAGTTGTTTGGTTAAGACGAATAAAGGTTATTTAGTTCTTAAAATAGAAGAAGATTTTGAATGAAATTGAAATATTTATTTCATAAAAAAATATTTCTTTATGAATAATGGGACTGTTGCAAAATGCAACAATCCTTGATTACACAGATTAATTATTGATTGCAAAGATTGAAAATATTAACTTTTTCATCGGTGTAATCATTTTTTAATCGTTGAAATCAGGCGCTGATACTATTATTCAACAGCGCTATAATGTTTGTCTGATATTTGAATTTTATGGTTGATAAAGTTAATAAAAGAGTTTTGAACCAGGGAGAAAAAGATCTAGTCAAAAATGACATTTGTTTTAATAAAGCATTGAAACATTCTTTGTTGCTTTTAAAATATAGAGCTCGAACAAAAAAAGAGATTTGTCAGCGGTTAAAACAAAAGGGATGGAAGGATTCGGTAATAATAAAAGTAGTTAATCGTTTAGAAGATAATAAATTTTTGAATGATAAAGAATTCGTTGATTTATTTATTGAAAGCTCTTTAAGTAAAGGGTGGGGGCCCAAAAGAGTCTTTTTTTATCTGAAGAAGTTTGGTATAGAATTTGACTTTAGAAAAAATATAAATGAACAGGATGATAATTTCATAAAGGTTTTAAGGAAAAATATAAAAATAATGATATCATCTTATTCAAGCCAAGATTATGAGATGAGGAGAAAAAAATTTTTAGGTATGATTTTAAGATCCATGGTTGCTAAGGGTTTTGAGGCTGAGGTTGTTTTTAGAGAGATGAATAGTTTGGAGGAAGAGTATTTTGAGGACAAATGAAATAAGGAAAAAATACATAGATTTTTTTAAAAATAAAGGGCATGTTTTGTTTTCATCAGATACTCTGGTTCCTCAAGACCCAAGTGTTCTTTTTGTTTCGGCCGGTATGAATCAGTTTAAACCATATTTTCTTGGGGAAAAGAAAGATGTTTCCAGAGCTGTTTCTTGTCAGAAATGTTTACGTACAGGAGATTTAGAAAGAGTAGGTAAGACGGCTTATCATCATACCTTTTTTGAAATGCTGGGTAATTTTTCATTTGGTGATTATTTTAAAAAAGAAGCAATCGAGTTTGCCTGGGAGTTTTTATTAAAAGAATTAAATCTTAATATTGCTGATTTATGGGTATCGGTATATGAAGAAGATGAGGAAGCGTATTTGATATGGAAAGATCATATAGGGGTAGATAAAAATAAAATTGTTAGATTAGGGGAGAAAAGTAATTTTTGGCCTGCAAATGCCCCGAGTGCCGGGCCAAACGGCCCATGCGGCCCTTGTTCGGAGATATTTTTTGATCAAGGGAATAATATAGGTTGTTTGAGAAAAGAGTGTGACCCTGATTGTAGTTGTGGTAGATTTGTTGAGATTTGGAATTTAGTTTTTACTCAATATAATAGAGTGGACGTTAATAAGTTAGAACCGTTACCTCAAAAAAATATTGATACTGGAATGGGTTTGGAAAGGATAGCTTGTGTGCTGCAAAATAAAAAATCTAATTTTGAAATTGATATTTTTAAACCAGCGGTAGACTTTGCTAAAGATCTCTTGCAGGTTAAAAATAAATTTTTTGATATAGATAAAACATTAGAAAAAGATAATGAAGAAATGAATTGTATGATAAATGCTATTGTTGATCATATTCGGGCGGCAATATTTTGTATCGCTGATGGAGTCTATCCATCAAATGAAGGGCGGGGGTATGTTGTTAGAAAAGTTATTAGGCGTGCTCTTTGGAGGGCTCATCTTCTTGGAAGAAAAACTCCATTTTTATATCAATTTACAGATATTTATTCTGAACTTATGGAGGGTGTGTACCCGTTCGACGAATATTCCGATATAAAAATTAAAAAAGAAATAATATCTAAAGTTATTAAAGCAGAAGAAGAAAGATTTCTATTAACTCTTCGTGAAGGTGAGGATTATTTTTTGATGGAATTGGAGAAAATTAAAAGGAATAAGGGAAATGTGGTAGGCGCTTCTGAATTATTTCGACTTTATGATACTTATGGTTTTCCACTTGAATTAAGTAAAGATATAGCCGATAAACATATGGTTAAAGTGGATGAAAAGGGATTTAAGAATCTTTTAAAAGAACAACAATCCCGTTCTAGAAAAAAGAGTATGTTTGATGAAAATATATTTAAGGAAGGTAATACTTCTTTTGAGGGTGTGACTGAGTTTGTTGGATATGATAGATGTGATTCGGAAAGCGTTATTTTGCGTGTAATTTTATTAGATAAAGAAGATAATTCTATCCAAAAAGATAGAGAATTTTTATCTGACAACGATAAAGGCCTGATTGTCTTAGATGAAACTCCATTTTATCCTGAAGGGGGAGGCCAATTGTCTGATAAAGGTATTATCGAAACCAACAATGGAAAGTTTATGGTTGAAGAAACTTTGAGGATTAATCAATCAATTGTTCACAAAGGTAAAGTCATCGAAGGGAAAATTTATTGTAAAGATGAAGTTAGTGTGAAAATCGATTTTGAAAGAAGGAATGCTTTAATGAGGGCGCATACTTCTACCCATATTCTACAGTCGGTTTTAAGAAAAGTATTAGGAGATCATGTTACACAGCAAGGTTCATTTGTTGATGAGGATAGAATGCGGTTTGACTTCACACATTTTAATTCTTTATCTAAAAAAGAAGTTGAAAAAATAGAAAATATGGTTAATCTATTAATTCTAAAAGGGGATAGTGTGACCAAGGATGTTCTTTCTTTAGAACAGGCGAAGGAAAAAGGGGCTTTAGCTTTTTTTAAAGATAAATATAAAGATAAAGTAAGGGTAGTTTCTATAGGCGATTATAGTAAAGAGTTGTGTGGCGGAACGCATATTGATAATACTTGTCAAATTGGCAGTTTTACTATTATTTCGGAATCATCAATAAGTAGTGGTATAAGAAGGATTGAGGCGGTGGTTGGTAAAAATTCATATAACTTATATAAAAAATCTAAGGATGATATCGCAGAGTTAAGTGCATATTTGAAATGTAAAAATATCGATTTAAAAAAGACAGTTGAAAAAATATTAGATGAGGCTCAAAGAGATAAAGAAAAAATAAATTATTTAGAAAAAATCAAGATAGCTGCAATCGCGGAAGATATAATTAAGTTGTCATTAATTAAGGATGTTGATGGAGTAAATTTTTTAATAGCTAAATTTTGTAAAGGTTCAGCTAATCGGTTGTTTGAAGAATTAGATTTCGCGAATCTTCTTTATTTATCTGATATAATAAAAAGAAAGGTAAATTCTATATTTATTTTTTTTATTGGAGTTCAGTCAGATCAGGAACGATTTTTATGTTCTTCAACTGAAGACTTAGTAAAAAAAGGTATTAATAGTAAGAAGTTTGTTTCAATGTTTAAGGACGAATTATTATTAAAAGGGGGGGGGCGAGAAGTTTTAGTTCAGGGGGTAATAGGAGAAAAACAAAATAATATTATCGAAAAGGTAGAAAGTTGCCTTTATAAATTTATAAAAAAATGAGAATAATAAGAAATTTAGAAAATTTGGAAAAAATTTTAGACAAGAATAGAGTGCGTAAGGATAAAATAAATGATAAGGTTAGCAAAATAATAAAGAATGTACGGGTAAATGGAGATGCAGCCTTAGTTGAATATACAAAAAAATTTGATAAAGTTAAAATATCTTTAAAAAAATTAAGAATTAGTGAATCTGAAATAAGTGGAGCTTTTAATGAACTGGATTCAACTATTATTTCGGCTTTTAAAGTAGCTATTGATAATGTATCTGATTTCTATAAAGCTCAGGTGCCTAAGACTTTTAGGATAAAAAAAAATAATGGTAAGCGGCTTGAAACCAGATATATTCCGATAGAACGTGTAGGTGTGTATGTTCCGGCAGGAACGGCGCCTTTAGTTTCTTCGGTTTATATGTCTGTTATCCCGGCTTTAGTTGCAGGAGTTAAGGATGTGGTATTAGCGTCGCCCCCGGATAAACAAGGCTGTATAAATCCATTTATTCTTGCTATAGCGTCTTTATTAAAGATAAAAGAAATTTATAGAGTGGGTGGAGCACAAGCTATAGCCGGTTTAGGTTGTGGAACTAAGACTATTAAAAAAGTTGATAAAATAGTTGGTCCTGGCAATGAATTTGTAACTGAAGCTAAAAGACAGCTATTTGGAGAAGTGGATATTGATATGCTTGCTGGTCCATCTGAGGTGGTTATTTTGGCATCAAAAGACGCTAAAATAGATTATATCGTTGCAGATTTGGAAGCTCAAATTGAACATCATAATGGATCAGGTATTGTGGTTACAAATTCCAGAAAGATTATAAAGGAATTGAGAAATAAGAAGATTCCCGGGATGGCGTTAAGGGTTAAGACTTTAGAAGATGGCTGTGAGGTTGTTAATAAAATTGCTCCGGAACATTTAGAAATATTGACAAAGAAACCATCTTTATTGCTTAAGTATATTAGGAATGCTGGAGCTGTATTTTTAGGAGAAAATACTCCGGTTTGTTTAGGTGATTATACTGCTGGTCCCAGTCATGTTCTTCCTACTGGTGGGAGTAGTAAGTTTTTTTCTTCTTTATCGGTGAAAGATTTTCTTAAGGAATTACATGTGATAAGCTATACTAAAAAGGCGTTGCAGGAAGAAGCACCGGTTTTAGAGAAGATAGCTAATTTGGAAGGGATGGTAAAACACATAGAAAGTCTTAAAAAAAGGCTATAATTAAGTTTTAAAGCAGGGGAAATTTATGAGAAAAGTAGACATAAAACGAAAGACCAATGAAGTTGATATTAAAGGATTATTAAATATTGATGGCCAAGGAAATAATAAAGTGAAAACCGGGATAGAACCTCTTAATCATTTGCTTACATTATTTTCTTTTCATGGGTTGTTTGATTTGGATTTAGAAGCAACCGGAGACTTGCAGCATCATTTAATAGAGGATATAGGTATAGCTTTAGGTAAAGCGTTTAGAACAGCTTTAGGTGATAAAGAAGGAATTAATAGGTATGGTTCTTTTTCTTTGGTTATGGATAAGGTTGTAGTTGAATCAAATGTTGATATTAGCGGTAGACCTTCTTTGTATCGAGAAATAAATTCTATGTATGTTGATAAGGTTGCGGAAATAATAGAGAAAGATACTTTTGATGATACTAGTTTTACTTTTAAACATGCAGAAGAGTTTCTTGAATCATTTGTTCAGCATTCGGGAATCAGCCTTGTTTATATTATAAAATCAGGAGAAGGAGACTTGCATCATATTCTCGAAGCTCTTTTTAAGTCTTTAGGTAAATCTTTAGATCAAGCTATGCAAATTGATGACAGGCGAAAAGGGATTCCATCAACAAAAGGAGTTATAGATTGATCAAGTTTTATCCTAAGTTGGTTTTTTAAATTAAAAGTCGAAATTTATATTATGATAGTAATAGTAGATAACGGTATGGGTAATATAAAAAGTGTAGAAAATGCTTCGGTCTTTCTAGGTAAAAAGGTAAAAGTTTCTTCTTCTCCCAGTGATATTAAAAAAGCTAAAAAAATTATTTTCCCGGGAGTAGGACATTTTGAGAAAGCAATGTTAGAGCTTAAAAGAAGACGACTTCTTAATGTTTTGAAAGGAACAATAAAAGATGGGGTTCCTTTTTTTGGTATTTGTCTCGGTATGCAGTTGTTGTTGGATAAGAGCCAAGAGGCTCCGGGGATAAAAGGGTTAGGTGTAATTAAAGGAGAAGTAAAAAAATTTAAATTAAAAGGATTAATAGTTCCGCATATGGGATGGAACCAAATTAGTTTTAATAAAATTGAAGATAATACCGAAGAGGATACTTTATTGAATAAAGTTAAAAACGATAGTTTTTTTTATTTTGCTCATTCTTATTATTGTGTTCCAGAGGATAAAAGGATAATTACAACTATTACTAATTATGGTATAGATTTTGTTTCTTCTTTTAGAAGTAAAAATGTTTGGGCTGTCCAATTTCATCCGGAAAAAAGCCAGAAATTAGGATTGAAAGTATTTAATAATTTTCTCAATTTAGCATAAAGAAGTTTATAAATATGAAGGTAATACCAGCAATTGATTTATGGGATGGTAAGGTAGTTAGGCTTTTAAAAGGTAACCCGGATTTATCTACTATTTATAGTGATGATCCTATTGAAGTTGCTAATAAATGGAAGGATCAAGGAGCTGATTTATTACACTTGGTAGATTTGTCGGCAGCTTTAGGTCAAAAGGATAATGTTGGGGTTATAGAAAAGATATTAAAAGAAGTTGATATCAAAGTTGAAATAGGTGGAGGAATAAGGGATATTGAAAAAGTAGAAAAACTTATTTCTTTAGGTGCGGAAAGGGTGATAATTGGAACTAAAGGGATGGATGAAAATTTTCTTAAAAAGGTAATAAAGTCTGTTAGCAGTTCGAAGTTAGCTGTTAGTGTAGATGTTGTGGATTCTTATTTGGCGGTTAAAGGGTGGAAAGAGAAAACTACATTTAAAACTTTTGATTTTATTGAATTTTTAAGGAATAATGGGGTTAAATGGATAATCTATACTGATATTTCTAGGGATGGTACTTTAGATGGTATAGATTTTACTAAAATAAATGAGCTTTCAGTTTATAATGATTTGAATATTATAGTTTCCGGGGGAGTTTCTTCTATAGACGATATAAAGGAAATTAAAGAAAAAACGCCTTTTGTTTGGGGAGTTATAACAGGTAAAGCTATTTATGAGGATAAATTGAGTTTATTGGAAGCTTTTAAGATTTAGTTAATTTAGGTAATTTTAAGTAATTTTAATAGTTTTATGTTGACAATTATTGGTGATATGGTATAAATAATGCTACATGTCAATTGGTATTTGGGTAATAAAATTTAAATAAATGATATAGTAAATTAAAAGGTAGAAAAAAACGTATTATGAAAAAGAAAACAACAAAATTTTTTAATAATGAAGAAAGAAATTGGGTGTTAATTGATGCTAAAGATAGGATATTAGGTAGATTGGCAACGCGTATAGCTATAATTTTACAGGGTAAAAATAAAGCTACTTATACTCCAAATTTTCTTTGTGGGGATAGAGTTATAGTAATAAATGCTAAACATATAAAGGTGACTGGGACTAAAAATGAAACTAAAATTTATGATAAATATACAGGATACAATAGTGGTAGAAAGGAAATGGTATATAAAGTAATGAAGGAAAAGAACCCAGAGTTAATATTAAAAATGGCAGTTAAAGGAATGCTTCCAAGAAATAATTTAGGCAGACAGATGATAAGGGCGTTAAAAATAAATGCTGAAGCCGAGCATGGGCAAGAAGCACAAATGCCTAAAATAATTACCGTATAATAAAAAAAAATATGAAAAAAGAAATTGAAAAAATACCCGAAGTAAACGAGATTGTAAAAGATAAAGAAGAAAAAAAAGTGTATATGGCTACAGGTAGAAGGAAAAAAGCTGTTGCTAGAGTTAGAGTTTTTCCTAATGGAAAAGGAAGAATTTCAATAAATGGTAAAGATTTTAGAGATTACTTTTCTACGATAAATAATATAAAGCAAGTTCAAAAAGCTCTTTTGCTCACAGAGTTAGATAAATCTATGGATATAAGGGCTAATGTAAGAGGCGGCGGTACGGGCGGCCAGTCAGGAGCAGTGAGCCTAGGTATCTCAAGATGCTTGCTTGAGAGGGATCCTCAGTTAAGAGCAATGTTGCGGAGTGAAGATTTGCTTACCCGTGATCCTCGAGCCAAAGAGAGAAAGAAATACGGACAGAAAGGCGCACGACGTAAATTTCAGTGGACTAAACGTTAAATGTTCGATTAGACTAAGGTATTTCTAAATTTCTCTTATCAACAGAATATAAAATAATATAGTTGTATATGCTATGGATATCAATACAAAGTACTTTAAATTTAAAATATTTATTGTCCTTGGGATTATATTGACATTAGTTGGGATTTGATATAACTTGATACAAAAAAAATAATATAGGTAATTAAAAATGTTTAGTAAAATTGAAGATATTTTAAAAGATATAAATGAAGGTAGACCCGTTATCGTGGTCGATGATGAGGATAGAGAAAATGAAGGTGATTTGGTAATTGCTTCTGAACATGCTATTCCTGAAGTTATAAATTTCATGATTACTGAAGCTAAAGGTTTAGTTTGTGTTCCGTTAACAAAAAAAAGGATTGAAGAATTACACTTAGATCCGATGTATTATAAAGCAGGCAAAGATCCTTATCAAACTGCTTGGAGAGTCTCTGTTGATGCTGCTCAAGGAGTAACTACCGGTATTTCAGCTTTTGACCGTTCTAAAACGATAGATGTATTAATTAATCCTAATACTCATCCCGAAGATCTTATTAGACCAGGGCATCTTTTTCCTTTAGAAGCCAGAGATGGGGGAGTTTTGGTTCGGGCTGGACATACAGAAGCGGCTGTAGATTTGGCTAAATTAGCAGGTTGTTATCCTTCTGGAGTTATCTGTGAAATAATCAAAGAAGACGGTTCAATGGCTCGGTTACCGGATTTAATTAAATTTTCTAATAAACATAATTTAAAAATTTGTACTATAGCCGGATTAATTGAGTATAGAAGGCAAAAAGAACAGTTAATAAAATTAAAAGAGAAAATAAAGCTTCCAACTAAATATGGTGACTTTGATTTATATCTTTATGAATCTTTTATTGATAAAGGTGAACATATTGCTTTAGTTAAAGATGAAATAACGGATAATCCTACATATGTTAGGGTTCATTCTGAATGTTTGACAGGGGATGCTTTTGGCTCTTGTCGATGCGATTGCGGCCATCAGTTAAAAAAGTCGTTAGAAATAATAGGAAAAAATGGTGGAGTTTTGCTTTATATGCGTCAGGAAGGGCGAGGTATTGGGCTTGCGAATAAGATTAAAGCTTATAGTTTGCAGGAAAAAGGAGCCGATACTGTTGAGGCAAATAATTTATTAGGGTTTGCTGCGGATTTAAGAGATTATGGAATCGGTGCGCAAATGCTTGTAGATTTAGGCTTAAAAAAAATAAAGCTTCTTACTAATAACCCTAAAAAGATTATTGGATTAGAAGGGTATGGGTTAGAAATTGTGGAACGAACACCTGTTCAAATTGATGCAGGATTGGATAATGAGTTTTATTTGAAGACTAAAAAGAGTAAAATGGATCATATACTGTAACTTGGGGTTTTTAAAACAAATAATTTTAAGTAAAAATTAAAAAAATATTATAGATTGCATTTGAATTTACTTTTTAATTGAAAAAATAGTAGGTAAAGGTTGAAATCCTTATAGATAAGAAGGAGGAAAACATGAAAGAAATTAAAGGTGATTATTCAGGAGAAGGGTTAAAGATAACGATAGTTATATCTAGATTTAATGAGTTTATAAGTAATCAGTTAATAGGCGGATGTCTTGATACTCTTACGAAAACAGGAGTAAAAGACTCGGATATATCTGTTGTTTGGGTTCCCGGGGCTTATGAGATTCCTCAAGTTTTGTCAAAGATTAATTCAGAGGGTGTTGATGCAATTATTACTTTAGGTGCGGTAATAAGAGGTGATACTCCTCATTTTGATTTTATCGCTTCTGAAGTAGCAAAAGGTGTTGCCAGTATTTCTATGAATAAAAAAATGCCCATAATTTTTGGTGTTATAACTGCTGATACAGTTGAGCAGGCAATTGAGAGATCAGGCACTAAACAAGGCAATAAAGGTAGAGATGCTGCTTTATCAGCCTTAGAAATGGCAAATATTTATAGACAGATATAGTTTATAAGTAATTGCAGCTGTTTTTCGATTTGGAGTATAAATAGTAGAATTAATATTGTTAAGATATTAAAGTAATTTTATTAATTAATTTGACTAATCTGTGATAATTAGTATTAAATGCGTGTAAGATCAAAAGCTCGAGATATAGCATTATGCCTTTTATATCAGACGGAGATAACAAAGGTTGATGTTCGTCAAATTATAAAGACCTATCTAAAAAATTCACCTCAAAAACAAGATATAGTTGATTTTCTTACTCTTTTAGTAGAAGGGGTTATAGAAAGATTGAACGAAATCGATACATTAGTAAAAACACATGTAAAAAATTGGGAAATTGAAAGGATAGCTTACATTGATCGAAATATTTTAAGAATAGCTTGTTTTGAGCTTATTTATTTAAAAGATATTCCTCCTAAAGTTTCAATAAATGAGGCGATAGAGTTAGCAAAAAGGTATGGTGATGTTGATTCTCCTCGTTTTGTTAATGGAATTCTAGATAAAATATATAAAATTGAATGTAAAAATTCTAAATAATAAGTATATAAGCTTAATTTAATATTTAATAAGAAATAGTGTTTAACCGAAATTTTTTTAAAAAATAAATGGAAAATAAAAAATGTGATTTGCATATTCATTCTAACTTTTCGGATAGTGATGCGGATGTTGAAAGTATTTTTAAACAAGCTGATGAAAAACAATTATCTTGTATTTCTATTACTGATCATGATACTGTAAGTTCTATTTATCTGGCTCGTGAATATAGTAAAATATATAATATTGAAATTATTGAAGGGGTAGAATTTAGTGCTAGACATAAAGATGGTGAAGTTCATATACTCGCATATTTTATTGATACTGAAAATAGTAATTTATGTGAAAAATTAAAAATAATTAAAAATGTAAGAATTAAAAGGTTTAGTTCTATGATAGGTAAATTAAATGATTTAGGCCTTCGTGTGGATGAACAAGAGTTGATGTTAAGTATAGGAGAATCTATTCCTTCAAGATTGCATTTAGGATTATATTTAGTTAAGAAAGGGTTGGTTCCTTCTATGTCTCAGGTGTTCGGAAAATATTTGGGGATAGGTAAACCGGCTTATGAAGCAGGTTTTAAATTTTTAGTAGAAGATATTGTGGATTTAGTTAAGGAGTGCGGGGGGGTGTCATTTCTTGCTCATCCCCATATTCTTTCCAATCAGGATTGGGTTACCGAGATCATTAATTTAGGTGTAGATGGTTTAGAAATAGCTTATCATAATATGTCATTGGTTAAAAAATTACTTTACCAAAATATGGTGTCAAAGAAAGGGTTATTAAGATGCGGTGGTTCTGATGTACATGGATCTTATAAAGAATTTATAAAGATGGGAGATATTACAATTCCTTATAAGTGGGTTAATGAGATGAAACATCGTCTTGGAAAATAGTAAAAATATGCTTTATTCTGAAAGAGATATCTATTTTATAAAAAAAACATTTCTTTTAGCTAAAAAAGCAAAAGGTTTTACTACTCCAAATCCTTTGGTTGGGGCTCTAATAGTTAAGAATGATAAAATAATTTCTAAAGGGTATCATAAGAGATCTGGGTTGCCTCATGCTGAGATTGAAGCCATACGAAAAACAACTCTCAGGGATATGAAAGGTTCAACCTTGTATATAAATTTAGAACCTTGTTATCATTTTGGAAAGACTTCACCTTGTGTTGATGAAATAATAAAAAATAAGTTTAAAAGGGTAGTCGTTTCGACTGTAGATCCTAATCCGAAGGTTGAGGGTAAGGCTATAAAAAAACTTAGGAACTCAGGTGTTGAGGTTAGTTTAGGGGTTTTAGAAAAAGAGGCAAGACAATTAAATGAACATTTTTTTAAAAATATGGAGAAAAATTCTCCATTTGTAGCAGCGAAAACTGCTCAGAGCTTAGATGGCAAAATAGCTTCAAGAACAGGGTTGTCTAAATGGATTACAAGTAAAAAAACAAGAGATTTTGCGAAGTCTTTGCGTGATGAATATGATTGTATCCTTGTTGGAATAAATACTGTTATAAAAGATAATCCTCATCTGGATGGATTAAAGAAAATTCCGGTTAAAATAATAATCGACCCTAAATTTAGACTACCTTTAAATTCTAATTTGGCTAATAAATATCCGGAAAAATTAATTATCTTTACTTCTTATAGAGATAAGAATATGGATAACCTTTTGCCGTTTAATTCAGGAAGTTGGCCTGTATTAGAGATATCTTCAAGAAATAACAATTCTTCGTTATTAGTTAAAGCTGGTTTAGCTAAATGGAATAATTTAATTATTCGGGGCGCAAAGGTATTTTTTTTAAGAGAAGAAGAAAGGGGCTTACCCATAAATAAGATACTACGTGTTTTGTATGATTTAGGTTTAATGTCTGTTTTTATTGAAGGTGGGGCTGAAACCATAGGTAGATTCTTTGATGATCAGTTAGTAGATAAAGTTTATACTTTTATTGCTCCAAAAATTATAGGGGGAAGGTCTGCTATAGCTTCGGTTGCTGGTATCGGGAATAATGAAGTTCAAAATGTTCGGTATTTGAATAATGTAAGGGTTAAAAAAATTGGGCAGGATATTTTTATTTCAGGTTATACAGGGATATAAATATAAAATGAAAGAATTTAATGACCTTGTAAAGACTTTAAAGACATTACGTTCTCCGAGGGGTTGTCCTTGGGATAGAGCTCAGAAAGTCGATAATATGAAGAATTATCTTTTAGAAGAAGTCTATGAGCTTATTGATGGGATTAATAAGAAGAATTCTGATGAAGTTAAAGAAGAGCTGGGTGATGTTTTTCTTAATTTGATTGTAATATCTTTAATGTTTGATGAGAAAAGCAAGTTTACCTTAAGAGATGTGTTAGCTAATACTAATAATAAATTGATTTCTAGGCATCCACACGTATTTTCTTCAAAAAAACTTAAAACAAAAGATGATGTCCTTAAATATTGGATCAAAAGCAAAGCCGAAAAAAAGAAGCGTATATCAATAAAAGATAGACTTCCTTTAGGAGCACCTTCATT
This sequence comes from Candidatus Omnitrophota bacterium, assembly GCA_023135905.1. GTDB lineage: Bacteria > Omnitrophota > Gorgyraeia > Duberdicusellales > 4484-171 > JAGLSE01. Next base: position 2,894 of record JAGLSE010000013.1, on the reverse strand, counting down.
ACTTTTAGCCAATATTTTTTATAAGGAATGTTATCATACCGAGCATAACAATAAAACAAAAGATAATGATGGCATTATATCAAATGTTGTAGACAAAATTAAAAAAATAAAAACTAAAAAGGGTAAAGAATTTTTTCTTACTGATATTATGTTAAATATAAGTGAATTAGCTTTTGAACAGAATATTGATTTGGAAAGCAGTGTAAGAAATGGTATACTACATAAAGCAGAGAAGGTTTCTTATGATAAAAATAAATCATAGATATCTAATTTTTATTTAATGATATATTTAATTTTATGGCTAACGAAAGAAGATTAATAAGATTAGAAGTAGGTGATTTTTTAGAGTTACGCTCTTTGAATGAGGCAGGTAAAGTCTATAAAAGTAAGACTAAAGATTTTACTCTTATGGGAACTTGCTTTGTCTCAGAAGTGGAATGGAAGAAAGGTCAAGTTCTTTTGATTGATTATTATATTCCGGATATTCTAGATTCAGTGGTTTTGAAGATGATTGTGATTTGGTCTGAATTTATAGATATAGATAAAGGATATTTTTGCGGTGGAGAAATTCTCGAAGTCGAGGATTCTAAAGAACAGGAATTTGCGAATTATTATTTTAGGAAATTAAAAGAGCGATATTTCAACAAATAATTTTATATTAACCTGCATCAGTATTAACATAATCATACCAAATAATATTTTTATAAAAAATGTTTAATGTTTTATTTATAAAGTTGATTAATGGAGAAAAAGTATAGACCATCTTCTGAAGCTTCATTAGTTGTTAATGTTGAAGCTTCTGCCGGATCAGGAAAAACCTATACCTTAGCAAAACGATATATTTACCTTCTATTAAAGCCTCAACATGAATTAGATCTCATACCCTTAAGATATATCCTTGCAATTACTTTTACTAATAAAGCAACTGTAGAAATGAAAGAAAGAATTCTGGAATTTTTGAAAAAAATTGCTTTAGATGTCTTTTCCAGTGACCAAGAAGAAAAAGAAATTTTATTCGGTATGGAAAAAAAATATGCTAAAAATAGAGCGGAATTTGTTATGGACCAAATTATAGGGCATTATAATTTTTTTCAAGTACAGACTATAGATAGTTTTATAAATTCGCTTCTTTTAGGGAGTGCTTTAAGTATTAATCGCTCTTCAAGCTTTCAAATAAAACGCGATTATTACAACCAAATGGATTATTGTCTTGATTTGGTTATAGACGAAGCTGTAACTGATAAAAAAGTGTATAATTTATTAGAAGAGTTTCTTTCTCATTATCTTTTTGTCGAAAATAGAGAAGGTTGGTTTCCTAAAGAAGATATTAATAGTCTAATGAAATCTTTTTTTAGTTTAAGTAATAAGTATGGAAAAGAATTTGAGGCTATTGAAGGAAAAACTAGTGATATTATTATGATGAAAAAGGATATATTTAACAAAATTGTTGAGTTATCAAATAATTTTCCTGAAGGTATTAATAAAACTGCCCAGAATTCGATTATAAAATTCATAGAGAATAATCAGAGTATTTTTGAAATCAGTAGCTTACCAGTGAAATTTCAACAATCTTTTGTTCCAATGAACAAGAATAAAGATTGTGAGGAAGCGTTTGAAACTTTTTGGTTAAATGTTCATAATGAAATAAAAGATCTTATAGAGATAGACGCTATTATGGCCTATAGCCCTTATATAAAGTTATTTAAAAGATTAATTAATTGTTTTCAGTATGTTTCAAAGGCTGAAGATATAGTTTTTTTAGAGGAACTTAATCGTAAAGCTAATTCTTTATTTGATGAGGTGGGGATAGGTGTGGCTGAGATATATTATCGTTTATCTACTCGTTTCAAACATTACCTTATCGATGAATTTCAGGATACTAGTCTTTTGCAGTGGAATAATTTAAGATTAATGGTTGAAGATGCTTTATCCTGCGGGGGGTCTCTTTTTTATGTAGGAGATAGAAAACAAGCTATATACCGCTTTAGAGGCGGTGATGTTAGGCTTTTTGATGACATTAAACGATATTTTGAGCATTTTAAAGTTAAATCTGTATATTTAAAAAATAATTGGCGTAGTCATAAAGAGATAGTTGAATTTAATAATAATATTTTTTCTAGAGAAAATTTGATTAGGTTTCTTGATGAGTCAGAAATAAGATCCGAATTAGATAGTGACTCTCATGGTGTCGATCAAATCTTGAGTACTTTTACGGACGCGAAACAGGAATTTAATTCTGAAAATGATTGCGGATATGTATATATAGAAACAATCAATGAGAAAAATCAAGAAGAAAGAAATGCGATTATTAAGCCTAAAATATTGGAGTTAATTAAAGAATTAATTGATCGTTTTAGGTATACAGATATAACTATACTTGCTCGTAATAATTACGAGGTTGAATTGATTACTTCTTGGCTCATTGAAGCTGATTATCCTGTTGAGTCCGAAAAAACTTTAAATGTATTAAATAATCATTTAATTAAAGAAATTATATCTTTTATGAAATTTTTAAATTCTCCGATAGATGATTTAAGTTTCGGGTCATTTATTTTAGGGAAAATATTTAGTTTTGCTACCGGAATTACTCAAGTTGAAATCAGGGATTTTATCTTTAATTTGCGTAAAGAACATAAGATCGGAGGAGATATTTCCTTATATCGTTTGTTTCGTCAAAAATATGAGGATATCTGGAATGAATATTTTGATATTTATTTTAAAAATGTAGGGATTTTATCCAATTATGAGATGTTAATCTCTATTTATAGTGTATTTAGAATTAGTAAGAATTTTATGGAGAACCAGGCTTTCTTTATGAAATTTTTAGAGTTGTTAAAAATTAAGGAGGATGAATGCATAGGTTTGAGGGATTTTTTAGATTATCTTAAAGAACC
>JAGLSE010000129.1 GCA_023135905.1 Candidatus Omnitrophota bacterium | reverse complement strand
ATTTCCTTTGGACCAGCAGCGTAACCGATTCTCCATCCTGTCATAGAATAAGCTTTAGAAACTCCATTAATAACAATAGTAAAATTTTTAATCTTATCGTTAACTGAAGCAATACTAACATGATTCTGTCCATCATAGATAATCTTTTCATAAATCTCATCGGAAATACAGTAGATCCCTTTTTCTTCTAGTATTTGAGCAATCTCTTGTAATTCATCTTTTGAATAAATCATTCCTGTAGGATTTGAAGGAGAATTTAAAATGAAAAGTTTTGTTTTAGGTGTTATCGCTTCTCGTAACTGTATTGGCAATACCTTGAAATTATTTTTTTTTGTTGCCTTTAAAATAACCGGCATGGCTCCCGATGCTTTTACCATCTCGGGATAACTTACCCAATAAGGCGATGGAATAATTACTTCATCCCCTTCGCTACAAATAGCAACAATTGCGTTGTAAAGAGAATGCTTAGCTCCACAAGAAATCAAAATTTCTTCAGGTGTATACTCTAAATTATTATCAATTTTAAACTTTTTACAAACAGCTTCTTTAAGCTCTTTTGTCCCTGAAGCTGGCGTATATTTTGTAAAACCGGCATCAATAGCTATTTTTGCCGCATTTTTAATATGGGAAGGAGTATCGAAATCTGGCTCACCAGCCCCAAAACCAATTACATTAATGCCTTGGGCTTTCATTTGTTTAGCTTTTGCTGTTATTGCCAAAGTTACTGATGGACTAATTTGACTTATTCTTTTTGATAAATTCATATTAATTCTCCTTTTATATATATATTTTTTCTACTTCCCAATTTTCTGAAATCCACAAACCTACAATTTCAGAACTTGAGAATAAAACTTTTAATTTGCTTACTGCAAGTTTTATGTGTTTTTTATGTACCTCGCGGTCAACTAGATTCCCCGCACAATCGAAATGACCAACAATAAATATCTTTTCAGATCCATGTTTCTTTAATGAAATATTAATTTTCATTAAAATTGATGTTATATCGCTCTCTTGGTTGGACAATACTCCATCCATCCCTGCTTCAGTTATCATATCGACATAATCAATGCCGTAATTCTTACTAATCCATTGAATAGCAGGCAACTGTACTCGCCCATCCATACAATTTAAACAAGTCGCAAACTTATTAATATTCATATTACCCTCTTTATAATGATTGTTCAATAAACAATATGATTAAAATATATTGTTTCAATTTATTTCTTAACTCTGAAAATTTAATACTTTATATATGAACAGCTAAAACCAGCCTTTCCAATTGCCGCAATTGAACCAAGAATGCCTAACGGCATCTGTAATAAGGAATTCCTCTCATTTAATGTGCGCGTTTATTTTTATAGCTTTTATATTCATACTGTTTTGGTAAAAATTTTTGTTGTTTTTCGGTTAAATGGTATATTCCAAACTTTTATTTAATGTGAATATTTCAATACGCTCATCCGTTTCTGTATCAAAACTTGAGTGTATATCGATAACTTCTCCCTCAGTTAAATTTTTGATCAATTCTTCTAAAAGAGGTTTAACCTCGTTAAGAAGTTTATCCTTTAATTCTTTTATAGTTTTAGCGCCTTCTTTGGACCTTGCCATATCCTTTTCCGCTGGGGGTAATACACTTTTAAATCGAACTATTATTGTGTCATCTATTATTTGTGTTTTAACAGTTTTCGCCTCTTCGCCAAGCTGTTCTTTTAAAAATATTGACATTTTTTTACTAACTTCAAATTCAATCTCTTGTTTAGATTTACCGTGCATATTAACTCCTTCCCGTAATAATATTATAAACTTGTAAATATTTATCGGATGTCTTTTGTACAATCTCCTCCGGTAAATCTGGACCTGGATATGTTTTATTCCACTCAAGTGTTTCTAGATAATCTCGAACATATTGTTTATCAAAACTTGGTTGTGCCTTTCCCGGAACATATCTATCTTTTGGCCAAAAACGCGATGAATCAGGAGTAAGAACCTCATCGATAAGGATAAGAGTCGTTCCCTTTGAGATTGTACCAAATTCAAATTTTGTATCAGCAATTATTATACCCTTTGATTCGGCGTAGTCACTTGCTTTTTTATAAAGGTCAAGGCTGGTATCCTTCAACTGTTTTACAAGTTCTTTTCCAAGGGCTTTTTCAACATATTCCTGAGATACATTTATATCATGCCCCTCATCTTCTTTTGTTGCAGGAGTAAAAATCGGATAAGGCAGCTTGACAGACTCCTTTAATCCTTTCGGCATTTTCATCCCGCAAACCGTTTGTTTTTCCTGATATTCTTTCCATGCAGAACCAGATAAATACCCTCTTACTACGCATTCGAAAGGTATTGGGTTGGCTTTTTTTACTAGCATTGACCGGCCATCCAATTCATTCTTGTATTTGAATAATTCCGAAGGAAATTTTTCAATGTTATCTGTAATAAGATGATTCTCAATAATATCTTTTGTGAATTCAAACCAAAAGACAGATAATTTTGTTAAGATTTCTCCTTTTTTGGGAATAGGCGTAGGTAAAACTACATCAAAACACGAAATTCTGTCTGATGCAATCATAAGCAATTCATCGTTGATACTGTAGAGATCTCGAACCTTTCCACTTCTTCTAAATTCCAAACCATCAAGTTGAATTTTGCTGCATTGATGATTAATCATAAACAGCCTCCTTATTTACATCAAATACTTTTATTCTTTTAAAATATATCTTACCAATTTAAAACCTTAGTTTAAAAGGTTTATTTAATATTAATATACTTCAAAGAAAATCAACTACCCCGCAGCAAGCTACGGGCTATCGAAGGTTTCCCCTAAATAACTTTTCCGCGGTAAACCGCGGGAAAATGAACTAGAGATCCTTCGACTCGTTTTACTCGCTCAGGATCAATTCGACTACAGATTTTTTCCGAAAAAGCTAAGTCTCATTGATCAAACTTTTTTTGGTTCCAATATTTGCTTAGGAGAAATATAATCACCATAAACTGCTTTGGCACTTTTTAACCTTTGCTCTTGCTCTGATAGAATGTCGAATAATATATCTGGAGTATCAGAAACTTTTGTTGTATATATTTTTCTAATCCTTTCAGTTTTTTCGAGATTTTCAGAAATTTTTACAGAAAATTGTTGTTCATATTCATCTTCTGTATAGTTTTTGTTTAAAACATTACTAAACAATTCTTTCAAATC
>JAGLSE010000128.1 GCA_023135905.1 Candidatus Omnitrophota bacterium | reverse complement strand
GACCCAGCCTGGAATGCCAGGATCTCAAAATTACTATTTATTTGTGGTTAGTTTTTAATTTTTTATGCGAAATATTTAATTTGCAATATTAAATATTCAGGGTAAATTATAAGCAATAGTTTTTGAAATCTTTGTATTTTTTTTTGGTTTTAATAGTAATTTATAGTATCTATAGACTATCGCCTATTAGCTATAGACCATTAAATTGGCTATAAGCCATTTATGTTTAGTTTTTTAGATTTAAAATTAATGTGATCAATGGTTCTTTTTATAGATAAAAATATTAGTTTTCTTCCTCGGTGAGGAGAGGAATTATTTATAAAAAATAGCGGTAAAATGAAAATATTTTTAATTTTAAAGATATTTTTTAAAAATAAAGGATTTAAATTTATTTAAACTGGGAAAACAAATATTTCAGTCACTTCGTGGCTTCGTGGTGAATGAATTTAAAGAGAAAATAATTTAAGTTTTGAATTTGGAATTTTTAGTCTGATGTCTGTGGTCTTGTGTCTTTAAAATTTAAAAAATACGGAGTAAATTTATGGAAATCCCTATACTTGATTTAAAAAGAGAATACTTAAGTATTAAAAAAGAAGTTGATAAAGAGTTAAGTGATTGTTTGAAAACCCAACATTGGGTTTTAGGAGAAAAAGTTAGCGAATTTGAAAAAAAATCAGCAGAATATTTAGGGGTAAAATATGCGGTGGGCGTTGCTTCAGGAACGGATGCCTTAACTTTGTCTCTAACAGCAGTAGCCATTAAATTAAAAAATAAAGAATGTTTTGACAAAAAAGATGAAATTATTACAACACCTTTTACTTTTATCGCTACAGCTGAAGCTATATCCAGGTGCGGCGCAACCCCGGTATTTGTAGATATAAATCCTTATACCTATAATATTGAGCCTGCAGAGATAGAAAAAGCAGTAACCAAAAATACGGTAGGAATTATGCCGGTACATCTTTATGGATTAGGGTGCGATATGACAGCAATAAGTAAAATAGCTAAAAAGCATAAACTATTTATTGTTGAAGATACTGCTCAATCTTTTGGGGGAATACATAAAAATAAAAAATTAGGAACATTTGGTGATTTAGGTGCTTATAGTTTTTTCCCTTCAAAAAATCTTGGCGGATTTGGCGACGGAGGTCTTATAGTTACAAATAATGAAAAGCTCGAAAAATTATTAAGAATATTAAGGAATCATGGACAAGTAACCCAATACGATGCCGCTTATTTAGGCTTTAATTCCCGCTTAGATTCAATTCAAGCATCTGTTTTAGGAGTTAAGCTTAAAGTTATAGACAAAGTAAACGCGGAAAGAATAAAAATAGCAGAACAATATAATATTGCCTTTGCCGATATAAAACAAATTCAAACTCCTGATATGCCTAATATGGATAAACATATCTATCATCTTTATACAATAAAAGTTTTATCTAAAAGAGATGAGCTTTTAAAGTATTTAAATGCTAAAGGAATAGGCTCACGAGTTTATTATCCGGTACCATTAAACAAGATGAAAGCCTTCAAAGATTCAAAAATTAAAGGCAATCTTAAAAATTCAGAGCAAAGTTCAAAAAACGTTTTAAGTTTACCAATCCATCCATTTTTAAAAGCCGAAGAAATAAATTATGTTATAAAAACAGTAAAAACCTTTTTTGAAAGCAAGGGGTAATTGCTAAATATATGACATCCGTCAGGATGACAGTTATGTTGGTTTTTCTTCTTTTTATTATTTGTATTGTTATTATTTTACAATAAATTTCAATTAATTTTTATTTTTTTTATCTTAATCTGTGTTAATCCGCAGCCCCTTTTTCATAAGTACTACGAGTTTCTACTAAAGCCATTAGCATCTTTTGTCTTTTAGAATATAAAAATATTTGTTTTCATAAGAAATGAAATTTCTAATTTATTACTGGAAGTAGGGTGGAAAAGGAAAATTTATTTTAATTTTTCATTCTGGTTTCAGCAACAAACGTTTTTAATTTATTAAAAGCGGGAAAACAAATATTTCAGTCACTTCGTGTCCCCCAAACTTCGTGAACTTCGTGGTGAAATGTTTTTGTCTTTCTTTTTTTCAACTCGCCAACCTACAAAACTCGTTTAACCCTTTTCTGTCTTGTCCTAAAATAGTTGACACTTTTTAGGATGCATGTACCTGCTCTGGAGTCATATAATCCAGAGACATATGCAACCTTTCTTTGTTATAAATATCAATTGCTTCTTTTACCATTACCTTCGCAACTTTATACGAAATTAATGTTTCACCTAAAATTAATTCATTTTTTAATATTCCATTTACTCTTTCTGCTAATGCTGATTCAAGTTGCTTTACTTTTTTTTCTAATTCTTTAATTTTATCTTTTTCGTCTTTCATTTCAACCC
>JAGLSE010000127.1 GCA_023135905.1 Candidatus Omnitrophota bacterium | reverse complement strand
GTTATTGCGGTGTGCAATTGCCGTTAACTTTTAAGGAGTCAGATGAAAATCGCCAAGCAACTCATCAAGATTTGGCTCATCCAATTAATCAAGAGTTTCGTGATTATTTACAGAAAAAAGTTTTAAAAGCTTATAATCTGGAAAAAGATGTACCCAAAGTAGATGTGCTTAGAGAAGAAGAAACTAAACAAGAAGAAATTAGAGAAGAAGAAACTAAACAAGAAAATATTGTGAATAATGAAGAGATAGGTTTATAGATTAAACTAACTTTTTAAAAAACGTAAATTTAGAGTATTTAGTTAAATATAAGAAAATTTAAGATTTATATCTCTTAATAAAATTAAATAATCTTGCCCGGTAGTGTAATCGGTAACACATTAGATTTTGATTCTGACATTTCAGGTTCGAGTCCTGGCCGGGCAGTTTTAAGTTATGTATTTTGAGGCATATCGAACTAATAAAAAATTTATAATTTTTATATATGGCTATGATTAAACAAAAAGAAAAAATTTTAAATCGAAAAAGAAACAAAAAAAATAAAATTTCATCTCAATTCACTGCTATAGTTTTAGCTGCAGGGAAAGGTAAACGGATGAATTCAACCTTACCAAAGGTGCTTCATCCATTGTTAGGGAAACTTCTTGTCTTTCATGTATTAGATAAGCTGCTTTTTTTGAATAAATATATTAGGCAAATTATTGTGGTGGTAGGTTATAAGGGGGAGATGATTGAAGAAGCGATAAAGAAATATTTTATTGATAAAGGTGTGGACCCTAAAATAAAAATTGAATTTGTTTATCAGGAAAAAATGTTAGGTACTGCAAATGCGGTAGAAACCGCCGGTAAAAAAATAAGTTATGAGAATGTTTTAGTGTTATGCGGGGATGCACCTTTAATTATGTCTGAGACATTGGTTTCGTTCATTTCTTTTTATTTAAGGAAAAAATTGTGGGGATGTGTGCTTAGCGCGCATCTAAATGTTAAAAATTCATTAGGATCTATTGTACGGGATGTTGATGGTAAAGTTCAAGCTATTAGAGAAAAAATAGAGTTAGCTGAAGATAAAGTTTGCGGAGAACTTATTTTTGATGAGGTTAATAGTGGTGTTTATTGTTTTAAAAAAGATGTTTTATTTGAACTTTTACCTAAAATTAAAATAAATGCAAAAAAGAAAGAGTATTTTCTAACGGATATAATAAAAATTTTATATAAAGAGAAAAAAAATTATTTAGATTCTTATTCGTTAGAAGATGCGGAAGAAATTTTAGGTATAAATACGAAGAAGGATTTACGCATTGCTGAGAAGGTTATAAAATATAGAATTATAGATAATCTTATTGAGAGTGGAATAGAGGTTGTTGACCCGGAAAATACTTATATTCAGGAGGATGTAGTAATTGGCAAAAATACCACAATTTATCCCTTTACCTTTATAGAAAAAGGTGTTATAATTGGCAAAAATTGCTCGCTGGGACCCTTTATTCGGTTAAGAAAAGGTACTGAAATTGGTGATAATAGCCAAACAGGTAACTTTTTGGAAATAAATCGTTCAAAAATAGGGAATAATGTAAGAATTAAACATTTTGGCTATTTGGGTGATGCTTTTGTTGAAGAAGGTGTTAACATTGGAGCAGGGACAGTAATAGCCAATTATGATGGGAAACAAAAAAATAAGACTTATATTGGAAAAAAAGCTTTTATAGGGTCAGATACAATTATAGTAGCTCCTGTTAAAATAGGAGCTAATGCAATTACAGGTGCTGGAAGCGTGGTAACAAAAGATGTTGAACCTAAAACAGTTGTTGTAGGTGTACCTGCAAAAATATTCAAAAAAAAGGATAAATTATGAACAAAATGGTTATTTTTTCTGGAAGTTCAAATCTGAAATTGGCCGAAAAAATTTGTAAAACTCTTAAAGTTAACATGGGAGAAGCCTTTGTTTCTAAATTTAGTGACGGAGAGATTAGAGTAAAGATTAAGGATAATGTCAGAGGTAAAGATGTATTTGTTGTTCAATCTACTTGTCCGCCGGTTAATGATAATTTAGTCGAATTGTTAATATTATTAGATGCTTTAAAAAGAGCATCAGCTTATAGAATAACTGCTGTTATTCCTTATTTTGGTTATGCCCGTCAAGATAGAAAGGATCAGCCTAGGGTGCCGATAACAGCAAAATTAGTTGCTAATATATTAGCTAGTGCTGGAGCAAGTAGAGTTTTGACTCTTGACTTGCATGCTGGCCAAATTCAGGGGTTTTTTGATATACCGTTAGATCATCTATATGCTTTAAATGTTTTTTATAATTATTTTAAGAAGATGGAACCAAACGATTTAGTTATTGTTTCTCCAGATGTGGGAGGGATAAAAGTAGCTAGAGCTTATGCTAAAAAGTTTAATGCTGGATTGGCTATTGTGGATAAAAGGAGAAATTCTCCGGATTCAACTGATGTAATGCATATATTAGGTGATGTTGAAGGGAAAAATGTTATCATGGTGGATGATATGATTTCTACAGGGTCTTCGTTAGTCGAGGCGGCAAAAGCCTTAAAGAGACATAAAGCTAAGAAAATTTATGCTGCGATAACCCATGGGATATTATGTTCTAATGCTGTGGAGAAGATTGAGAATTCGGAAATTGATTTGTTAGTTATTACAGATTCTGTTCCGTTAAGTGATAAAAAAAAGAGTAAAAAAATAAAAGTTATTAGTGTTGGAAGTCTTTTTGCTGAGGCTATAAAAAGAATTCGTTTTGAAAAGTCTATAAGTGTACTTTTTGATTCAATAGGGGGATGATAGTATGGAAAGAATAAAAATTAAGGTTAATAAAAGATGTCAAGTTGGTAAGGAGGCCTCTGGAAGGATTAGAAAAGAAGGTTCTATCCCTGCCGTCGTATATAGTTCTGAATTAAATATCTCTATATCTGTTCCCTTAGAAAGCGTTAAACTGCTTTATTCTATACGGTTTTCAGAGAGTGCAATTGTTGATATGGAAATAATAGGTGAAGAAAAGTTTGATGTTATACCTGTTCTTGTTAAAAAATTGCAGTTTCATCCCCTAACAGAAAAAATAATTCATATTGATTTTTTTAAAGTATCGTTGAAAGATAAAACTAGAGTTAATGTGCATATTGTTTTAAAAGGTATCGCGCAAGGTCTTAAAGAAGGCGGGGTGTTAGAACAACTTTTGAGAGAGGTTCAGGTAGAAGGGCTTCCTTTAGATATACCTGAAAAAATAGAGTTAGATATAACTAATTTAGATATAGGCCATTCTTTTCATGTGGAAGATTTAATTGTACCGAATACTGTAAAAATACTTACTGATTCTAAAACTGCAATTGTTGCGGTGGTAGCTATTAAAGAGGAAGTCGCGGAAGAAATTATAGGCTTAGAAGGAGAAATTACGGAACCTCAAGTTTTAAAGGAAAAGAAAGAAGCATAAATTTTAATTTATTAAATTAGGGATAAAATTGAAAATTATATTTGGCTTAGGTAATCCTGGTCAAAAATATAGTGAAAATAGACATAACTTAGGAAATATGATAGTTGATGAATTTGTTAAAATTCATCGATTAAAATATAAAGTATCTTTTAGATTAAATGTTTTAATCGCAAAGTTGTTTTTTGGTAATGAGGAAATTCTTTTAGTCAAGCCTGGAACTTATATGAATAATTCAGGTAGTTGTGTGGCTCGAGTTTTAGCGAAATATAAAGTTGATCCCAAAGATTCATTAGTGATTTATGATGAAGTAGATTTAGATTTAGGAGATATTAGATTTAGACAGAAAGGTTCATGTGCTGGGCATCGTGGTATGGTATCTATAGTTAATTCGATAGGTACGGAGTATATCAATAGGTTAAGAGTAGGGGTAGGGAAAAATAATTCCGGAGAATTGGCAGATTATGTTCTTTCGAATTTTTCTCGAGATGAAAAGAAAATTTTAGTAGAGGTTATAGATAAAAGTGTGTTTGCTTGTCGTGAGTGGATTGAACAAGGGATTGAATACGTAATGGCAAATTATAATAGACGAGGAGGTAATGGTGAATAGAAATTACGAGGTTATGTTGATTTTAAAACCTGATTTGGGGGATCAATCCCGGGATGAGGTTATTGAAAAAATTACAAAAAAAATTGAGGATTTAGAAGGTAAGATTACTAGTTCTAAATTATGGGCAAAAGAAAAAGATTTTTTTTATTTTTTAAGAGGGATTGATGCCGAGAAAAAGAAATATTTTAAAGGTTATTATTGGTTAATTGAATTTAGTTTAGATGGGGTTAAGTTGATCGAGTTGAAAAAAATAATGAAGTTAGAAGAAAGATTGTTACGTAACTTGGTTATAAATAGGGAAGAAAAGGCTAAATTAGTAACGGCAGCTTAGATTTAGAAAATAGTAAAGATTTAATCGAGTTAAGTGAAATTTATTAATTAAAGGTAGGAGGTAGAAGTGGTTAACTTAAATAAAGTCTTATTAGTAGGAAATTTAACAAGAGATCCCGAATTAAGATATACTCCTCAAGGCACAGCAGTAGTTACTTTAGGATTAGCTGTAAATAGGTCTTTTAAAAATAAAAATGGTCAGTCTCAAAAAGATACGTGTTTTGTTAATGTTGTTGTTTGGTCTAAGATGGCTGAAGTTTGTAATCAATATTTAAGTAAAGGTAGACAAATTATGGTTGAAGGCAGGCTACAGTCTAGATCGTGGCAAACAACCGATGGAAAAAATAGAACTACTTTAGAGATCGTTGCGACAATGGTTCAATTTATGCCTCAGGGAGTAAAACAAGCTAGTCAAGAACAAGATGGAGGACAAGGACAAGGACAACAAAATGTTGATTTAGGGTTAGAACCGGAAGAAATTTTGAATTTAGGGGATAATAATATTGAATTAGGAGAGGCAAGTTAATATGTTTAAAAAGAAAAAGTTTGACGTAAAAGATAAAAAATTTGAAAAAAGAGATCCTGTGGTTATTAAAGAATGTGTTTTTTGTAAAAATGTTTTAGATATAGATTATAAAAACACAGAGCTTTTGTCCCGTTATGTTTCTCAACGAGGAAAAATTCTTTCAAGGCGTATAAGTGGTAATTGTGCTAAACATCAAAGAAAAGTTTGTAAAGAGGTTAAGAGAGCGAGATTTTTGAATTTAAGCCCTTATGTTGGGGGATAGTTTTCAATAACGCTTATTTTTATTTGGAAAATATAACTGTTGATTCAGTTTAAAGGGAGGTCTCAAGACGTGAAAATAATTCTTCTTAAAGAAATTAGGAAATTAGGGGTAGAAGGTGATTTAGTGAAAGTTAAAGACGGGTATGCCCGTAATTTTCTTTTACCTCAAGGAATGGCTCTTAAAGCTACAGATGTTAATTGTAACAGGATTGATGATATTAAAAAAACTCAAAATAAAAGTAAACTAAAACAAAAAGAACTTAATGCTAAACTGAAAGAGCGAATTGAGAAAATTTCTTTGACTATTACAGTTGAAGCTAAAGAAAATGAAGAGCTTTATGGGAAGATTGGTGAGACTCAAATTTTAAAACTTTTAAAAGCCGAAGGCGTTGAATTGGAAAAAGGAAAACTAGTATTAGATGAGCCTATAAGTAAGTTAGGGGTTTATAATTTAAAAATAAATTTAGGTTCAGAAATTGAATCAAACTTGCGTGTTTGGGCCGTGAAGAAGTAAAAATTTAACTTATTCTAGAATTTAAAAAACTAATTTTAAAAATATTTAATACCTCCAAAATTTTCACTATATATTTGTCTGCTTGTTATATCATAAGTTGTAAATGGTTATAGAATCTCAAGAAAAATTATTTATATTATTATTTTACTCAAAGTATTGGGAATAAATTAATGAGAGTAACGAATCATATCCAAACTCTAGATAAAATTCCTCCCCAAAATATTGAAGCTGAAATGGCTACTCTAGGTGCAATGCTTTTAGATGAAAAAGTTATCCCTGAGATATTAGAATTTATAAATAAAGATTCTTTTTATAAAGAGGAACATAAATTAATATGTGATGCTATGGTATCTCTTTTTGATAATAGAAAAAAAATTGATATTTTAACAGTTTCAGAGTATTTAAGTAAGAAGAAAAATTTAGAAAGGATTGGAGGTTCATCATATCTAACAACTTTAGCTGATTTTGTCCCTACATCCGCTAATGCTGATCATTATGCTAGTATTGTTAAAGAAAAAAATATCATGCGTTCATTGATTGGGAGTGCTACTGAAATTGTTTCGTCAGTATATAAGGGTGATCAAGAGATTAGTGAAATACTTGATAAAGCGGAAAAATTGATATTTGAAATAAGCGATGAAAGACTTCAAGGCGGGTATGTTCATATTAAAGATATAATTAAAGACGGAATCGAGTTGATCGAGTCTTTATATCATAAGAAATCTCATGTTACAGGTATACCCACAGGGTTTAAAGATTTTGATTTAAAGACCGCGGGATTACAAAAAGGAGATCTAGTAATTTTAGCCGGAAGACCTTCAATGGGAAAAAGTGCTTTTGCTACGTCAATTGCGAATTATATAGCTGTTGAAGAAAATATTCCTGTAGCTATTTTTAGTTTAGAAATGTCTAAAGAACAATTAATGCAGAGATTTTTATGTTTGCAGGCTAAAGTTGAGGTTAATAGAGTTAGGACTGGGTTTCTTGCTCCTTCAGAATGGCCGCTTTTGACTAGTGCTGCTGGAAAATTATCCGAGGCGCCTATTTATATAGATGATACTCCAGCTTTAAGTATTTTTGAGATGCGTGCTAAAGCAAGAAGATTAAAAGCGCACCATCAGATTCAAGTAATATTTGTAGATTATTTGCAGTTGGTGAAAGGTATGAGAAAGATTGATAGTAGACAGCAAGAGATATCAGAGATTTCACAAGCGTTAAAGGCTTTAGCTAAAGAATTAAATTTACCGGTGATCGCGTTAAGTCAATTATCAAGAGCAGTAGAATCAAGGGAAGGTCATCGTCCTAAATTATCAGATTTAAGGGAGTCCGGAGCAATAGAACAAGATGCGGATGTTGTTACTCTTCTTTTTAGAGAAGAATATTATAATCCTACTGAAGAAAACATGGGGATTGCCGAAATAATTATTGCTAAACAAAGGAATGGCCCCGTAGGCAGTGTTCATCTTGCTTTTATGAAAGAGTACACTAAGTTTGCCAATTTAGCTCGAGAAAAGTAAGATTGACTTTTTAGATTAATACATTTATAATGCACAAAATGATTAAGAGAATTAGTTTATATATTTTTTTATTTTTTGTTTTTGTTTTTGCTTTTGAGGTATTTGCTGCCGATAATGTTCTGAAGATTGATATCGATGGAAATATTATTGTTAGTGATGCGACTATTATTTCTAAAATAAAAATTAGAGCTGGTCAAATATATAATACAAACATTATTAATGAAGATATAAAAAACTTATATTCTACAGGTTTTTTTGAAACAGTTGAAGTAGAAAAACAAGAATCTTCAGAAGGTGTCATTGCACTTTTTAAAGTAAAAGAAAAACCCATCCTTAAAAAATTAAAAATCGAAGGAAATAAAAAAATACATACTAAGATGATAATGAGTAAAGTAATTAAAGAGACTCTTCCTTCTTATGTTTCAGGTAAAGTGAGTGCTAAAGGTATTGATATAAAACAAGGAGTTTTTTTGGATGAGTATGCTTTAAAGCAGACTAAACAGAAAATTGAAGATTTTTATAGGGTGAAAGGGTTTTCAGGAATCAGCGTATCGTATGATATAGAATATATTGGTAATAAAAATGAAGTTAATGTTGTTTATAATATAGATGAAGGTGGCGTCGTAAAAGTAAGGGATGTTGCAGTCACAGGAAATAAGTTTGTGTCTATAAATAAAATTAAAAAAATTATAAAGATAAAAAAATCGTGGTTATTTAATAGAGGTATTTTTAAAAAAGAAGTATTAAATGATGATATAAAAAGGGTAACTGATTATTATAAATCTAAAGGGTTTAGTGATGTTGTGGTGAATATAGATGCAGAATATAAAATTAAAGGTGTTTATATTAGTGTTAAGGTAAACGAAGGTAAACGTTATTTTATCGGTTTAATTAGTATGGAAGGTAATAAAAATATTAGTTTAGAAGATATTACGGAAGTTATTAAAGTTAAAGATGGAGATATCTATAGTGAACAAGTTATTTATGAAGTTGCTTCAAGAATAAGGGGTATTTATATAGATAGAGGATATATATTTTCTCAAGTGGAACCTTTTAGTTTTTTAAATGCGGATACAGGGAAAATTAATATTGATTTTCGTATAATAGAGAATGAAATTGCGTATATAGATGAAATTACTATAAAAGGAAATACTAAGACAAAAGATAAAATTATAAGACGGGAATTGAAAGTTTATCCTGGTGATAAGTTTGATGGTAAAAAAGTTAGAAGGAGTAAAGAAAAATTAGATAATTTAGGTTTTTTTGAAGAGATCAGGTTTGGGACTGATCCTGGAGAAGAACCTAATAATGTTGATTTAGTTATTGATGTAAAAGAATCAAAGACCGGGTATTTTAGTTTTGGCGGGGGATATAGTTCTGTAGATGAATTTATGGGATTTGTTGAATTGAGACAGAGAAATTTTGATTATAGGAATTTTTCCAATTTTACCGGAGCAGGACAAGATTTAAGTCTTATGCTTAGTATGGGGAATTTAACTGAAAATTTACAGCTTAGTTTTACTAATCCTTGGATCTTTGATAAACCTCTATCTTTTGGGTTTGATGTTTATAAACGTGGACATGATCAGGACGATAATGTAGGGTATGGTTATAGTGAAGAAATCTCAGGAGGAGCTTTTCGATTTGAACGAGAATTAAGTGATTATTGGAAAGGCGGATTTTCCTATAAATATGAAAAAGTTGATATTAGTGATATTGTTAGTG
>JAGLSE010000126.1 GCA_023135905.1 Candidatus Omnitrophota bacterium | reverse complement strand
TCAATACAACAAGAAGTATCTAAACCACCCGAATAAGCAAGAATAACTTTCTTCACTATATCTACACCTCCTCAATGAGACTTAAACTTTTTCAATAAAAATCTGTACTTGAACCATTGTATAACTCAAAAATCTTTCACATTTTTGAGCAGGTTCAAGTATTAACAATCCGTGGAATTTTCTTTTCGAGAAAATGCACGGTTGTAAACCTGTAGCTCGAATTCCTGCCTGCCGGCAGGCAGGGAATCCAGCTGAGTGCGTGGTAAAAAGTCGAAGACATTTTACCCGCTATTTAGCGAGGAGGGACATGGTTAATATTAATAAAATAATATTCCTTATCATATATTCTAAACATCCTCATTAATGCGCGAGATTCCTGCTTTCACAGAAAAGACAATTTTGGGGTATTTCCCCATATTTGTTCTACATTATTTCGGACATTCTTTCTCTTCTATATTCTCTTTTTTCTATAATTTAATTTAGTTTTGCGCAAGCAATACAAATTTCACGCCACAACGTGGCGTATATTTCGCTGAACAAAGTGAAGCATATTTCTTTTTTATTTTTTTCTTCTTTTTCCTTATGAGCTGTGTACTATCAGCTATGAACTTTTTATAACCCGCGAACTCGCTAAACTCGATAACTTTTTCTATCTTATCTTCTTTTTATTCTCTTCTTTTCACGTCGTTACTTCGCTACATCATTACGTCGTTACGTTTTTTCTTAGTCTTTCAAAATATACCGCAAAATAGCCTTTGCCGCATATAAACGATTTTTTGCCTGCATAAAAACTACTGAATGTTTACCATCTATAACTGAATCGGTTATCTCTTCGCCTCTATGTGCCGGAAGGCAATGCATGACTATACAATCTTTTTTCGCGTATGTTAATATATTATCGTTTATTTGAAAATCTTTAAAAACATTTTTCCTCTTTTCTTCTTCATTTTCACGGCCCATAGATGTCCAAGCATCTGTATATAAGACATCCGCATCATGCGCTACTTCACTGCAAGAGTTTAAAATATTAATTTTACCTCCTGAGTGCGCACAGATTCTTTTTGATTCTTCCAAAATATGTTCTGTTGGGGTGTATCCTTCGGGAGAAGCAATATTTAAATTACCTCCTAAAATAGAAAAAACATAAATTAAAGAATTGCATACATTATTAGCATCACCAATATAAGAAACTTTTAGGTTATTCAACTCACCTTTAAATTCTTGAATAGTTAAGATATCCGCTATAATCTGTGATGGGTGGAATAAATCACTCAAGGCATTGACTACTGGGATAGAAGAATATTTAGAAAATTCCAATATAGTTTTATGAGAAAATGTCCGTAAGACTACTGCATCCATATATCCTGAAATAGTGCGGGCAACATCACAAATTTTTTCACGTACACCTAAATTAACTTCTTCAGGAGTATAATAAACCGAATCCGCGCCTAATTCTAAAGCCCCCAAATAAAAAGCAGTCTTTGTTCTTAAAGACGGCTTTTCAAAAAGCAGACCTATATGTTTACCCCTTAGATCGTCTGCAAACTCTTGCGGTTTCTTTTTAATAATATCCGCCAAATATATAATCTTATTTATTTCGTTTAAAGTGAAATTATTTAATGATATAAAATCTCTCATAATCACCTGCCCGTGCTAATTTCTTCTTTAACATTATCTAAAACTTTTCTAAGCCTTTTTATTCCCTCATCTATTTCTTCTTTGCTCACATTTAATGCCGGCATAATCCTTAAAACATTATTGTGTGTCACATTAATAATCATTTTTTCATCCAAACATTTCTTAAATATAGGAGATGCTTCTATTCTTAACTCTAGAGCAGTCATTAATCCTTTACCTCTAATTTCTTTAATAAAAGAAAATTCTTTCTTCAACCCGCATAATTTTAAGTATAAATATTTGCCCATCTTATTCACATTATCTAAAAGTTTTGCTTTATCAATAATTTTGAATACTTCCATTGATACTCTTGTAACAAAAGGAGAACCGCCAAAGGTGGATGCATGCATCCCTGGTTTAATCAAATCCGCAATATCTTTATGTACCATCATGGCTGATATCGGAACTCCTGCGCCTAATCCTTTAGATAAAACCATTATATCCGGAATAATAGGGTAATTCTGGTAACAAAAAAGTTTTCCTGTCCTACCCATACCAGTTTGAACTTCATCTACAATAAAAAGAATACTATTTTTCTTGCAATAATCCCTAAGTTTCACTATATACTCTTTATCCGCAACGTTTACTCCGCCTTCCCCTTGTATCAGCTCTAAAATAACAGCTGACGTCTTTGATGTAACCTTTTTTTTAAAACTGTTAAAATCATTAAACTTTGCCTCTTTAAATCCGGGTAAAATCGGTTTAAAGGATTCTTTATATTTTTTCTGGCCGGTTGCTGATAAAGCACCAAAAGTTCTCCCGTGAAAAGAATCTTTCATGATAATTATCTCGTATTTTTTATTTTTACCATATAAACGGCTGAATTTTATAGCACCTTCTATAGCTTCTGCTCCGGAATTCCCAAAAAAGACTTTTGAAGGGAAACTCTTTTTTACTATTTCCTGCGCTAATAACGCCTGTTCTGAAAAAAATAAATTGTTCGGAAGATGTATTATCTGTCCGGCCTGATGAGAAATAGTTTTTATAATTTCGGGATGGCTATGACCTAGAATCGATACACCCCAACCTGGAAATAAATCTAAATACTTATTACCATTACTATCCCAAAGCCAGCTGCCCTTGCCTTTTACAAATACTGGACCTACTCTTGTATATGTTGGCAACGAATATTTTTTAAAAATTTGTTTAATTTCTTTTTCCTGCATTTAATTTACCTGCTCTTTACTAAAAAATTATAAATCATTCTCCAACAATTTCTGTGCTGATACCTTTATCGGTAAATATTTCCAAAAGAAGTGCGTGTGGTATTTTAGCATCAACAATATGAGCTTTACCTACTCCATTTTGAATAGCTTTAGCTGCTGCCCTTACTTTAGGAATCATACCTTCTTCTATAGTCTTTTCTTCTATCAACTCTTCTACTTCATGCAAATTCATACTTGAAATTAAAGAGTTCTTATCTTTTGGATCTCTCATTACTCCATAAACATTTGTTAAAAGTACCAATTTTTCGGCTTTTAATTGGGAGGCTAAATAAAAAGCTACGTCATCCGCGTTAATATTAAATGCGTCTCCTTCTTTTGATAACCCCATAGGACAAATAACCGGCACGCTCTCTTTAAGTACGCTCTCAAGTTTATCCCTGTCAAACCCTATAACTTCACCAACAAAGCCTAAATCAACGCTGCCTATCTTTTTTTCAACCGTTAAAATATTATCCTGTTTCTTAAACCCAACTGCCTTTATGCCATGAACTTCTATTTCTTTAACAATTAAATCATTAAGGTTATTTAGTTCTTGTTCAACTATTTGTAATGTTGCCTCATTTGTAACTCTCATTCCTTCAACAAATTCTGTAACAATTTTAGATTCTCTCAATTTTTCTGTAATGTTTGGACCGCCGCCATGTACTATAATCGGTCTTATTCCGGCATATCTTAAAAAAGTAATATCTTCTAGAACACATTTTCTAATTCGTTCTTCACTTAAAATAGAGCCGCCATATTTTATTATAAAAATTTTTTTATGAAACTTTTTTATATAAGGAAGTGCTTCTATTAAAATATCTGATTTTCGTATTGCGTCTTGAACCATTTTAGCTCCTGTTTACCGCTGCAACAAAACTGTCTATTAATCTATATGCAGCAAAATTAATAATATTCCTAACTATACTCTGCATTAATATCTATATATTCGGGAGTTAAATCTGTAGTAAAAATTTTTCTACAAAATTCACCCCTGCCTAAATCCACAGTCATTTTTATATTTTTCTTTTCCAAATTAGTCGATCTTATGTTAATAGTTTCTTTAACCTTGATTCCAGCCTGTCCCAACGCCGAGATAATTCTTCCCCAATTTGAATTGGCGCCATAAAAAGCGCATTTAAGTAAAGTAGAGTTAGCAAGTGCCATGCCTGCGGCCTTAGCTTCTTGTTTAGTTTTAGCTCCGTTTATTTGTATTTCTATAAATTTAGTAGCGCCTTCTCCGTCTTTTACAATCATTTTTGCTAAATCTAAACATATATCTTTTAATTTTTGAAAAAATATTTTTTTCTCGTTTTCATTATCGAGAACAACTTTATTGCTGGAAATAACAAATACAGTATCATTAGTGCTCATACATCCATCAATACTTATAGAGTTGAAACTCTCTTCTACTGCCTCGGTTACCATTTTTTTAAATTCATTTTTAGGTATAAAAACATCTGTAATTATAAACCCTAACAAAGTAGCCATATTGGGACATATCATTCCTGCACCTTTAGAAAAACCAATCAATGAAAAACTTTTTTGGTTTAAAGAAGCTTTTTTAAAGGAAACCTTTTCAAAAGTATCTGTCGTAAGAATGCTTTTAGAAAAGTTTTTATACTTTTTATTTAAATTTTTTATAAGTTCAGGTAAACTTTTTATTATTTTTTCTTTCGGCAAGACTTTCCCTATAATACCGGTAGAAGATATCAAAATATTCTTTTGGTTAACTCCCAATTCTTCGGCTAACTTGGTTATGATGTCTTCCGTATCCTTTAATCCTGATTCATGTGAATAACAATTAGCGTTTCCGCTATTTACCAAAACGGCCTTTATTGGATTATTTATATTTTTTTTAGATAAAGTAACTGAATACGCGGGATTAGCATTTATTGTAAAAACTCCTAAGGCTGTGCCCAAATCTTTGGCATAAATAAGACCCAAATCATATCCATTTTTTTTAATTCCACAATTTATTCCGGAAAGTAAAAACCCTTCGGGTAGTTTCATACCATACCTCTTTTCCTAAATAAATAATAAGTTAATTTTATTATTAATTTTTCCATATTTTATAATAACCCTAAACTTTCTGGCCAGCCTTGCATTATATTCATATTCTGTATAGCTGCTCCGGCTGCCCCTTTAATCAAATTGTCTATGCTTGAAGCTAATACACAATCTTTTCCATTACTATTTAAAGCGAAACCTATATCACAAAAATTCGTGCCTATTACATTTTTTAATTTAGGTAAACTTTCTAAAAGTCTTATAAAAGTACAATTTTTATAATATTTATTATAAATTTTGGTAACTTCTATTTTTGATATCTTATTTTTAAAAGTGATATAAATAGTTGAATATATACCGGCATCTACTCCAACAACATGAGGAACAAAAGTTAGATCTATATCTCGAGCCGTATTTTCCTTAAGTATACTTAATATCTCAGGAGTATGCTGATGGATAAAAGGTTTATATGCCCAAATGTTATCGGAAATATTTGAATAGTGGTAATCAATAACTGCTTTCCTTCCTGCTCCGGTAATTGATGATTTAGCATCTACTATCACTTTATCCTCAATTAGCCCTTCTTTTAATAAAGGAAAAAGAGCCAGAATAACTGAGGTGGGATAACAACCTGGATTAGCAATAATATCTGTGTTGGGGATTAAATCTTTATTTATTTCCGGTAATCCGTAAACCGCCTTTTTTAAATTAATTTTATCTTTATGCGGTATTTTATAATATTTTTTGTAGTCCTTTAGATTTTTAATACGATAATCAGCCGAAAGATCAATAATTTTCCTTTTTTCCTTTAAAAGTTGCGGCACTACACTCATTGAAACTGTATGAGGTAATGTTAAAAATATAATGTCACTATTTTTAGCGGCTTTATCTAGATTTAAGTTTTCACAAAGTAAATCGGTTTTTTTATAGAACCGTGGAAATATTTTATGATACGGTATAGCATTAGGTGTCCGAGATGCCAAATAAGTGACCTCAACCTTAGGATGATCTAGTAAAATTTCTACAAGCATTTCTCCTGTAAATCCTGTAGCACCTAATACTGCAACTTTTATTTTGTTTTTCATTTTATATCCTGGTTTAAATTTATATTTTAAAATTGATTTTCCTAATATATTTATATAGCAAAATATGATTTGAATTTAAAGTTATAATAAACTAAAACCCTCTATGAGTCAATAAAATTTAGGGTTTTTGCGTTAAATTACACTTTAGAGGTATTATGGGGGAATAATTCTAAAATATCACCTAATTCTATATTTTCGGTGGAAATTTTATTTGGGGAAAACTCTAAAGTAAGATACGATCCGCGACTGACAACAAATCTCCAAGGTTTTAGTCCTTCACAAATCTTTATCACTTTTTTATCTTTATCTATAAAAACTAAATCTAAGGGAAACCTCATAAAGCACGTATG
>JAGLSE010000125.1 GCA_023135905.1 Candidatus Omnitrophota bacterium | reverse complement strand
AATTATAAAAAGTCATTTTGAGAAAGATTAAAACAGCATGAAATATATTTTTTTCCCGATATCCTTGTCAAAATGGATTTTATTTGGTATATTTAATGTAGATTAAGATATAATTATAAGAAAGGAGTGATATGAAGTTAATTGTAGGATATAAACTCGTTGTTATTTTTGGTTCACTAGTAAGTTTGTTGGGAGTTTATAAATTGTATTGTGCTATAAAACCAGACACAAATGTATATTCAGCTGCTCCTGGGGAAAAACCGTTGAGCCACGCTTCATTAGATTATGATATGGCGAAGGAAGGAGTTCGATATATCATATATGGATTATTGGCTCAAATGATTTTAATTCTTATATAATTTTACACCTTCCATAGTTTATTCCTTTGAAATTATTTTTAATTAAAACAAATTAAATCAATTTGCTGATGATTTAGTATTTATCTAAATTTATTGGTTAAAATTGATTTAATATATATTACAAGTATTTTAGTTGAATCATTGCTGATTAAATGGTAATATTTTCTTAAATGGTTCTAGATATAAATTAAAAAGCTGAAAGAAGGAGTGTTAATTATGATATGTCCTGTATGTCAAAAAGAAATGGTAGAGGAGGATTTTGGTGGAGTCGTCGTGGATACATGTAAAAATGGATGTAAAGGTATTTGGTTTGATTGGATTGAGTTAAGTAAACTTGATGAAAGTAATGAAGGAATAGGCCGTGCCTTACAAGATGCTTTAAAAAATTCAAAAGTTAATGATGAGACTCGTGAGAGCATTAATTGTCCAAAATGCAAGATTAAAATGCAAATACATAAATATAAGGCGGCAAAAGAAATTAATGTTGATGAATGCTATGTTTGCGCTGGATTTTTTCTTGATTCTGGTGAATTAAAAGAAATACGAGATAATTTTATGAGTGAAGAAGAACAATCAGAGTATTTAAATAAACTTTTAGAGGGTAATCTTTTATGGCAAAAAAGTCAGAAAGATATAGAAAAACAAGAACTTCGAGCTGAAGCATTGAGAAAATATACTAGGTTTTTAAGGTTAAGTTATTATTTCACCGGCAAGTAAATTAATGTTGAATGATTTTCTAAAAGGGTTTAAAAACAATAGAATTTTGTTGACAGAATTAAGTAGAAAGACATTAATAGCGGGATGGATGTAATAGGCTATTCTAATTTAAATTATGAATATAATTGTTTGTCCAAAATGTGAAAAACGAGTACAGAATGATTACGGATATTGTACAAATTGTGGAACTAAAATAAAAGTCATAAATGATAAAGTTTTTCTAACTTTAATACTAATAATAATTAGCGTAATTAGTGTTACCCCTCTAATAATAAAATATGGTTTTAAAGAACCTAAAAAACTTACTAGATTAGAAGCAGAAGACTATGTCGAAAGATTAATAAGGAAAGAATTATTAATAAAAATAGATGCGGTTACGAATAAAGCTCATGTTTCTTTAATGGTATGGTCTTTATTTTCAAAAAATCAAAAAGAGGAAATTTCTCGGAATTTATCAGTTTATTGTTCATATAAAAAAGGTTTTGACCATAAGTTTATATCTATATTGGATACTAAAACAAATAGAGTCCTTGCAACTTATGATATAAAAGGTAAATTTAAAAACTTTAAATATTAGAAAAGATTGAATAAGTATTTATTTTTATATATTTATTGTTATATTTTTCATATCATAAATTTTAATAATAAAAGTACGCGACACATCTTATACAAAAATAATCATATAATTTATATCTTCAACATTTGTATTGCAAGTAAACTATTTAATCAATGAGACTTAGATTTTTCGGAGAAAAATCTGTAGTCG
>JAGLSE010000124.1 GCA_023135905.1 Candidatus Omnitrophota bacterium | reverse complement strand
GCGAGTAAAACGAGTCGAAGGATATCGGGTTTACTTTCCCGCAGTTTACTGCGGAAAAGTTATTTAGGGGAAACCTTCGATACCCTGTAGCTTGCTGCGGGGTAGTTGATTATTTTTATGGGGGTTTCGCTCCAATGTATTCATGTGTAAAGTGCGGAACAATTATAAATGATAATTTGAAGATATGCCCTGGATGCGGAAAAAAAGTAAAATTTTCAAAAAGATATTCTGTGAGTAAACTGATTTTCGGATTTGAGTGGAAGAGTAAATTGTAATTATTCAATTTACGTTTAATTCATATCGTATTTGGCCGGAATAAAGAAAATGGTAAATTATTAATAGCTAAAGGGATAATTGCTATTGGACAATTTGCAATAGGTATTACAGTTATTGGGCAATTTGCTTTTGGAAAATACATTTTAGCCCAATTAGGTTATGGAAAGTGTATGTGGACAATTAAGGTGCAATATTCTATTGCAAAAGAATATTTTAAAATAATTTGTTTTAATATTAATAATTTTTATCATGAAATTTTTTAAAAAAGAAAAATATAAAATTGGATTAGCTTTAGGAAGCGGTTCTGCAAGAGGTTTAGCACATATTGGTGTTTTAAAGGCTTTAAAGGAGAACAATATAACTATAGATATGATAGCAGGTTCTAGTATTGGTGCTCTTATAGGTGCTTATTTCGCGAAATATCAGGATATACGAGGGTTAGAGGAGATAACCTTAAATATGGAGTTTAAAAAATTAATTAGACTTGCTGATCCAAACTTTTTTCTTTTATCTAAAGGGTTTATTCGTGGTAAAAAAGTAGAAGAATTTTTAGAAATTATTTTAGAGGATATTGATTTTAAAGATTTAAAAATTCCTTTTTTTGTTGTATCAACGGATATTGAAACAGGTGAAGAAGTGATAATTAATACTGGGTCAGTAGTAAAAGCTGTGAGAGCTAGTATTTCGTTACCTGTAGTCTTTACTCCAGTTGTTTTTGAAGATAAGTTCTTAATAGATGGCGGCGTAGCTAATCCTATACCGATAGATATATTAAGAAAAAAAGGTATGAATTATATTATAGCTTCTAACGTATCTAGAAAACTTAAAAGATATAGTAAATCAAATATTAAGAATAACGACTTTGCCGGAGGTGTAAACCCAAATTTTAAAAAAATTAATGATTCTTTAGCCGGACTTATAAATGAGAATAAAGATCTTTTTAATAATAGTATAAATTTTATTAAAAATTTAAGCGGTACAAATAAGAAACAAATAAATAATGAACGTTTAGAATTACCTTCAATATTTGATGTTATTGCTAGTACAATATTTATTATGGAACAGCAAATATCTCAGTTGAAATTAAAAGATGCTGATTTGATAATAACTCCCGATGTCCAGGATATTGCTTTATTTGAATTTTATAGAGCGAAAGAAGCCATAATGGAAGGTTACCAAAAAGCTATGGAAATTATCCGTAATAAAGATTTCGAATAAGGAGTATCATAATTGACAATAATAGCAATAAGATGTAAAATAAAATTATACATAATAGATTTAATATAGGAGGCAAATTATTGAAATCAATAAAGCTCCATTTCAAAGCAATTCGTTTTATTAAAGGATTGTTTTTTTAATTTATGGGAGAATCTAATATTATGTCAGAAAATAGTAAATATTTAGAAGAGATATTGAGTTTGAAAAATAAGATTAAAGATTTAAAGAAGCTTGAATCTAAACTTGAAAAATCTCAAGAATCATTTAAAGGTTTATACGAGTTTAATAAAACAATAATTAATGCTATACCCTTTGGTATGGATATAATTGATAATGAAGGGAATATCCTTTTTATTAGTCAAAATTTAGAGACTCTTTTAGGTAAAAAAGCTATTGGTAAAAAATGCTGGGAATTGTATAAAGATAATCGTCAACAATGTCCTAGCTGTATTTTAAAAAAACGTATCAAGATAGGAACAACAAATATTGTCATATCAAATGGCTGTTTAGGCGGTAAAATATTTCAAATTACGCATACTGGTCTAGTTTATAAGGACAAAAAAGCAATTCTAAAAGTTTTTGAGGATATTACATCTAGTAAAAATGCAGAAATGGCTTTATTCGAAAGTGAGGAGACTTTTAGAGTTGCTTTTGAATCTGCTGGAATAGGTATGGGGATTGCAGCTCTTGATGGGTCGTGGCTTAAAGTAAATAGTTCTTTTTGTAAAATTGTTGGGTATTCTCAAAAAGAACTTTTATTTCTGGGATTTCAAGATGTGACCCATCCGAAAGATTTAGGTTCAGATGTCGATTATGTAGAAAGGATGCTTAAAGGAGAAATACCTTATTATGTTATGCAAAAGAGGTATATACATAAACAAGGGAATATTATTTGGGTATTTTTAAATGTTTCTCTTGTTAAAAAAGATAACGGAGAACCTTTATATTTTGTTTTTCAAATACAAAATATTACGAAACAACACCATACTAAGGAAAGACAAGATGAATTAAATAAGGAGCTGAGAAAACTTAATAAAGTATTTAAAAAATTATCTTTAGTCGATCCTAACACGGGCCTTTATAATTATCGTTATTTTGTTGATGTTTTAGAAATAGAATTGCATAGAGCTATTAGATATTCTCAATCCCTTGCAGTTGCGATGTTAGACATAGATGGTTTTAAAGCGTTAAATGATGCATATGGAAATCAATTTGGAGATATGTTATTAAGACAGTTATCTTATCAAATTAAAAAAACCTTGCGCCGTTATGATGTCGTTTTTAGATATGGAGGGGATGAGTTTGTAATTGTTTCTCCGGGATCTACTAGATTGGATGTTATGCATTTAATGAAAAGATTATTTGATAATTTAAGTGAATACAAATTTGGGAATAAAGATAATATTGTATCAATGAAATTGACGGCAGCAATAGTTTCATATCCTGAAGATAAAATATTAAAAGGTGTGGATTTTATTTGTATTGCCGATAAAGTTATAATTAAAGCAAAAGAAGATGGAGGTAATAAAATATATTCAAGTAAAGAACTTGATAATAATAAGGGTTTAAATAATAAAATTAAAACAGCCGAAAACGATATACAAATAGTAAAGAATAAAGTTTGTAATCTTAATAATCGGTCAAATCAGATTATCGCTGAAGCCATTTTAGGGTTTACTAAAACAGTTAATGTGAAAGATAAAGATATAGGACAAAATAAAGATAAAATTGTTAAATATTCTATTAAAATAGCTCAATTCTTAGGTTTATCAAAAAAACAAATTGAATCGGTTAAATTAGCGGCTGTGTTGTATGATTTAGGGAAAATAGGTATTGATAAAAATATTTTACTCAAAGAATCGACTCTTACAGAAAAAGAATTCAATAAAATTAAAGAACATCCAGTGATAGCGGTAGATATTATTAAATTAATTAGTTCTTTCAATGATATTATCCCTATAGTTCTTCATCATCATGAACGATGGGATGGATGCGGATATCCTAGTGGATTGAAAGGTAAAGAGATTCCGATAGGTGCGCGTATTTTGGGAATAGCTGATTCATTTCAGGCTTTGATATCTGCCCGACCTTATCGTAAAGCATATACAGAAGATGATGCGATTAAAATAATAAAAGATGATGTTGGCCTTAAGTTTGATTCTAAAATCGCTAAGGTATTTGTTTCAGTGCTGGCTAAAGTACAATAAAAAAGTTTAAAAAAATTGAGTTGATGTATAATTAAGAGATTTGTTATAAAGTTAATTTTTTTTAAAAAGCAGATTTCATTTGACTTAATTTTATGATTTTGCTATATTTATTAAAGATGAAGTAATGTTTTAACGGTGGGTTTATAAAGTGTAACAAAGTAAAGGAGGTGATTGTTTTGAATAAGGCAGAATTGATTGAAGAATTAGCAAAAGTACTTTGTACAAAAAAAGAAGCTGGGATAGCTGTGAATGGTGTATTAGATGCTATTAAAGCAACTTTGAAGAAGAAGAAAGAAGTAGCTATAGCTGGTTTTGGAACTTTTAAAGTTGTAAAAAGAAAAGCCAGACTTGGTAAGAATCCTCAGACTGGAGAACAGATTAAGATTCCCGCAAAGAAAGCTCCGGTTTTTCGCCCAGGTAAAGCATTAAAAGAGTTAGTTAATTAAAAAAAAAGAGCAGGCGGAAGCCTGCTCTTTTTTTTGTTTTTCAAAAGCACCTACCATTTGATTTTTAATATAATGAGTTGTTAAAATATGGCACATTGAATTTAGTGTTTTTAGTGTTAAAATATTAGAAATCAGTAAATTCAAATATGCTCAATTTATTAGAAATAGCTAAAATTGATAATCCAGTGTTGCTAAAAAACTATTGTTAATTAATAATATTAATGAACAGCATAGCAAATAATTTATTGATTATATGATTTTTGCTGTTATGAAAGATAATGAAATGGGTTTAGCAGCTCCACAAGTTGGCAAATCATATAAAATTCATTTTATTTCCTAATCTAAATATGTGTGACTTAATGTTAAAAAATATGTAGTCGAATTGATCCTGAGCGAGTAAAACGAATCGAAGAATCTCGCGTTTAATTCACCGCAGTTTACTGCGGAAAAGTTATTTAGGGGAAACATTCGATACCCCGTAGCTTGCTGCGGGGTAGTTGATTGTTAGATTGGGAAAGATGTTTGAGTATACCGGGTTTAAGAGAATTAGTCCAAAGGTAGCGGCTAATTGAGTTGGTATATTTCAATAGATCTGGGGGAGAAAGAATTTTTTCTAAAGATTTTAACGCAAGGATTATTCAACGTGAATATGATCATTTTAATGCGTTTTGTTTGTAGCTCATATAAAAAATAAAAAAGACCTTATTTCTGAAAAACATTATAACTATTTAAGTTTTAATCAATAAGAAATGCTTTAAAGGCGCTGTTTCATAATAGTATCAGCGCCTGATTTCAACGATTAAAAAATGATTACACCGATGAAAAAGTTAATGTTTTCAATCTTTGTAATCAAGAATTAATCTGGTAATCAGGGATTGTTGCATTTTGCAACAGTCCCATAAAGTATTCCTTATTGTATGAATTATGAGAAATATTTCTGGTAGATAATTTGTGAATTACTTTAAATGTGACATAATAATGATAGTCAATAATAAAAGCGCTTTTATTAGGAAAATAAATGAATAAACAGAAAATATATAATATCGATATGGGTGTCAAAAATGTAGAGGATCGTTTTGATGCCGCTGTTAAGGTAACATGGTTAGGGTTAATTATTAATAGCGGTTTAACTTTATTAAAGATAATAGCTGGTATATTAGGAAGAAGCTCGGCTATGTTAGCTGATGGAATTCATTCTTTATCAGATTTTTTTACTGATATTATTGTTCTGATTGGATTCCATTTTGTACGAAAGCCGGCAGATAAGACTCATGATTATGGTCATGGAAAGTTTGAAACATTAATCGCGACTATTATTGGTCTTATTTTGTTTTTTGCTGGAGGAAATCTTTTAATATGTGGTATTCGAAATATTGTGAAAGTAACTAATGGGTATATTCTTTTTAAGCCGGGTATCTTTGCGTTATACGCGGCTGTTATTTCAATTGTATTTAAAGAATGGTTGTATCGTTATACGATTAAAGTCGGTAAAAAAATTAAAAGTAATGCTATAATCGCAAATGCTATTCACCACAGATCTGATATGATCTCATCAGTTGGAGCTTTTTTTGGTATTGGAGGAGCAATTTTTTTTGGTGAAAAGTGGAGAGTTCTTGATCCTATTGCCGCGGTGTTGGTAAGTTTTATTATTTTGAAAGCAGCAATATCAATATTATTAGGCAGTGTAAACGAGTTACTAGAAGTCTCATTGAGCGAAGATATGGAAAATAAAATATTACAAGTAATTAGGAATACACCTTCAGTAAGAAAGCCTCATAATATGAAAACTCGTAAAATAGGGAATGATATCGCGATAGATGTCCATATTAAAGTTGATAATAATTTAAATGTTGTTCAAGCTCATGATATTGCTACTATGGTTGAAATTAATATTAAAGAAGAGTTTGGAGATAAAACATTCATATCAATACATATAGAGCCCTTTGAAGAATAATATTGGAAATACATTTATTAATGTACTATATATTTTTTATTTTTATTTGAGAAAATATTTTTTTTATGTCTGATAATTTTATTATACCGGGATAAATATTTAGGGCATTAGCGGTTCCACATGAAATACCCATTTTAACACAGTCTTCGAAACTTTTATTGTTTTTATGATACGCAATAAATCCAGCTATAAATGAGTCGCCACAGCCAACGGGACTTTTTCTAATTATTTTTGGTGGTATTGCAAAAATAATTTTATTTCCATTTGAAGCTAAGGCACCTTTAGAGCCAATAGTTAAAATAACAATTTTAACCCCTAAATTATGGAAATAATATATCGCCTCTAGCTTTTTCTGCAAAGAGTTTAACTTTTTGCCGATAATTTGTTCAGCTTCTTTAAGATTAGGTTTTATTATAAATGGTTTATTCTTAAGCGCAATATCATAGGGGTGTCCGCTAGTATCAAGTATTGTTATTTTTTGTCTTTTTTTTGCATAAGAGATAAGGTTACTATAAAAATTATCAGGAGCTCCAGGTACATTCCTTCCTGATAGAACAACATAATCAGATTTTTTTAGGAGATTGAGATATTTCTTTTTAAAATTAGATAAATCTTTTGTAGTTATTTTTGGGCCACGTTCTAGTATACGAGTTATAATCTTAGTTGAGGGATTAATTATAGTATGGCTGATTCTGGAATTACCTTTGATAATACAGAAATCAGCATTGATTTTATTTTTAATAAGATTTTCTTTAATGAAGTTACCATTATGTCCTCCAAGAAAACCTGTAGCAATACTCTTAATTTTTAAACTATTCAGGATCTGAGAAATATTTATACCTTTCCCACCGGCACTTATAAAAATAGCTTCCTCGCGAAAATCCTTACCAGTTTTAAAGTTAGAAACAGTAAGTGTCTTGTCGATTGCCGGATTTAATGTAACAGTTAGTACACAATTATTCATGTATATATTTCTTTAAATTCAATAACTAGTCATAAAAAAATTAGATTTTTATATTTGATTTAATATGATTTGACGAGAGGGCCTAATCGCAATTAATCATTATTTATTAGAAACTTCAGCTTCGATTTTGTTAAGAAAATTTTCAATTTCAACTGTAATATTTTCAGGAAGCAATTTTAATATTTCTATATCTTGTTTGAAATTTCGCAAAGTTTTAATAAAATTTTTTAAAATATTTTGGTTCTTTTTTGCCCGTGATTCTTCAGGATCAATTTCTTTGCGTTGTTTCATTAGAGATGTTAAATCTTTTTTCACCTCTGTAATATCTTTTTCTTTAGTAAAAACATCTTCTTTTAAATTACTGTATTCAGCATAATTTAATTGTTTTTTTGCCTTTTGAAGCAGGTTTATTGCCTTAAGACTAGGAATGTTTTCTTCTTTGGTATTATTTGTATTTGTTTCAATATTGGGAGGAGGTGTTTCTTTTTTTAAAAACGAATAAGATTCAATAAGTTTTAAGGCGGTATTCTTTTTTATATTAACTTCGTTATTGACATAATCATCAAAAGTCTTAAATCCCCAATCTTGGTAGTGTTTGTTTTGCCACACATTATATAAATTTTTAGCTAAATCACGCCACGAATTTTTAAAATTATTAGAGCTTTTAATAACATTTGTTCTTGTATTGGATTCATTCGAATCTATCAAGCTTTGATCATTTATTGTAATGCTATCTTTTTTTAAAAGTTTAATTTCCATAAATAGTGACTCCATTTTTTATTTAATTTATAATAATTCAGATTTTATTTTAGTTTATAAAATTTTTATGTCAAGCTTGTTTATTATTGATATCAAACAAACAAGAATTAGAAACTTGAAGTTTTTAAAATTTACCGTATATTGTTAACTAAAATATTGATGTTTTATAAAAAAGGATTTTTCAATGAGTATTATTGAACCGGTAATTAGACCACCTTCGGAAGCTGAAAGTTTTCTTTTACAGATTACAACAGGTTGTTCCTCGAATAATTGCACTTTTTGCGGAGCTTATTTGGATAAACCTTTTAAAATGAAAAGTTTTAAAGAAATTGAAGATGATATTGATAATGGCAGTAATCTGTATAAAGCGATGAGAAGAGTCTTTCTTTTAGACGGTGATGCTCTTGTTGTTAATAATAACAAACTTTTACCGGTTTTGAAGAAATTAAATGAGAAGTTTTCTATATTATCGCGTATTGCCAGCTATGCCAATGGTTATAATATTACCATACGAACACAAAAAGAATTAGGGGAGCTTTTTGAACAAAAATTGAGTCTTATTTATATGGGATTAGAAAGCGGGAGTCAAGATATTTTAAATTTATCTAAAAAACGTTCTACAGTTGAAGAAATGGTAGATGCTGTTAATAAGGCTTCTGAATGTGGAATAAAAAGTTCAGTGATAGTTTTGTTGGGTTTAGGCGGTAAGAAATTTTCAAAGATTCATGTACAAGAGACCATAAAAGCTCTAAATAAAATGCAGCCGAGATATCTTTCATTTCTTTCGCTAATGCTTATTCCAGGTACAGATTTATTTAATCAAGTTCAAAGGTCTGAATTTAAGGAGCTAAATTCTCTTGAAATGCTGAAACAGTCTTATAGTATAATTAAAGGGTTAGATTTGAGAAAAACAATTTTTCGCAGTAATCATGCTTCAAATTATCTTTCATTAGCAGGAAGATTTCCTCAAGATAAAGAAGATTTATTGAGTACACTTCGTTTGGCTATTAACGGTGAGGTGGAGTTAAGACCTGAATTTTTGAGAGGGTTATAGCGATTTAAAAATTGATTTTATTGGAAATTAAATTTATATCCTAATAGTAATCAGTCTGAGGAGTGAAGATTCAGTTAATTTAAAAAATATAACATTTTAAATGCTAGGGAGAAAATAATGGCAAGATTTAAAAGTGAGTTATCATGGTCGGTTTCTCGGGATAGACTATTTAACGAATGCCGCAGAGCTTATTATTATAATTATTATGCTTCTTGGGGGGGGTGGGACAAAAAATCAGATGAATTTACCCGTAAAGCCTATATTTTGAAAAATATAAGGAATATTGATGCCTGGATAGGGGATATTGTTCATCAAATTATTAAATGGATAATAAGTTCGAAACTTTATGGGAATGTTGTTACTTTAGAAGATGCACGTAAGAAATCAAAGCAAATGCTGATGCGCACATGGGAACAATCACGCAGTCAGGAATGGAAAAAAAAAGTAAAGAATAATCTTAATCTTTTTGAGCATTATTATAATTGCGAACTGGAAAGAGAGGTTTTGATGGGAAAAATGCAAAAAGTTGTAAATAGTTTAAGGAATTTTTATAATTCAGGTTTAATGGAATTTTTTTTAAAATTACCGAAAGAGAATTTTTTAACTATTGATGAATTAGACAGTTTTTTGTTTGAAGGTATAAAAGTTTTTGCAGTGCCGGATTTTGCTGTCCGGGATGAACAATATATTATATATGATTGGAAAACTGGTAAACCGTATGATAAAGATGTTTTTCAATTGTCTTTTTATAAAATGTATGCAGAAAGTAAATGGAAGGCATCTCCTGAAAATATAAAATTGATTCCAGTCTATTTAGGGAGTGAAGAAGTATCTTTGACTCCGATTTCAGCTGTCCCATTAGAAGAAATAAAGAGTTATATAGTGAATAGTATTAAAGATATGAAATCTGTTTTGTATGATATAGAAAATAATTTAGCAAATATTGAACTATGTGCTAAAACGGAGAATGCCTGGACATGCAAAAGATGTAAATTTCAAGAAATATGTAGTTAAAAAACTTAAATATTTTTTCTTGACTTGTTTTCTTTTGGAAAGTAAAATACTAGTTTAATTAAGTCAGATACTAAATATAGCCTTTTTGCAAGCCACGGGGGGTGATTATTTTAGTGCAGATTTTTCTGTGAGTAACCAATAGTGGTTGCTCTTTTTTTTTGTAAACATTATAGTATAAATAATACTATTAATTTGGAGGATTAAATGGTGGAAAAAATTTTCAAAATAAGGTGCAATTCAGAAGAATTTCTTAATGAAGAGATTATCGCGTATGCTTTGTTAAAACAAATAACACTTAACCAAGCATCACCAGATACTTTTTTTGCTGTTCTTGAGTCGACTAATAAAAAAAATATTACTTAGCATTGATAATGCGTATATCCTGAATCCTATCCTATATC